>JACMQX010000067.1 GCA_014376765.1 Ramlibacter sp.
ATGGACACACTGCCCGAGCCGCTGCCCCGCGCGATTGCACAGGTCGCTGCGCCCGAAGTGCTCAAGTCGCCGCCGCTGTCGCTGCTGCACCGTCCCGGCGACGCATCACTGGCCGGTCGGAAGGTTGCGATCCTCGTTGCCCCTGGCGTTGAAGGTGAATTTGTCACCAAGGCCCAGGCTGCACTGCTGGCTCAAGGTGTGGCGGCACGCCTGGTGGGCCCGCGCATCGGCCGCATGCCCACTGCATCGGGTGGCGCGCTGAATGCGGGCGCGTCGATTGAGAACGAACCCGGTTTTCTGTTTGACGCGCTGATCATTGCCGATGGCGAAGAGGCCGTGGCCACGCTGTCGCAGGACGGGCACACGATGGAGTTCATCAAGGACCAGTTCCGCCATTGCAAAACCATCATGGCGATTGGCGCTGCCGGCGAGCTGCTGTCGATGGCGGGCCTGCCGGTCAGCCTGGACAAGAGCCTGCTCCAGGGCGGCACCGGCCTGATCGTGGCGGAGGCAGATGAAGCCGACGAGGCGATTAAAGCCTTTATCGCAGCCATGGGTAAGCACCGCCACTTTGGCCGCGAGATGGACCCGCCGGCGCTGTGACAATGTCGCAATTGAACTTCATGTGAAGGAGGAGCGCGACGAGCTGTTCCCCAAAGCCAAGGCCGCGCCGGACCTGGACCTGATGGCACTGGCCGAGCAATTGTTTGAGCGTCAGCAGGAGCTTGAGGCCGAGATGACGGCGCCAGCATAACTCCGGGTTGGGCTGCGGCAGTGCGCGTTGAAGCCCTCGCAACCCGCGCCGCTGGTGCTCTTAATCAGCCGTGATTTTGTTGGCCTGTGCGACGCCGCTCCACAGGTCAATTTCCTTGGCAATGAGCTGGGACATCTGCTCGGGCGTGGTGCCCTGCGGCTCGATGTTCAGCGCGAGGATCCGTTCCCGCACATCGGGGAGCCTCAGGATCCGCTGCACTTCCGCATTCAGCTTGCGCACGATGGCGTCTGGCGTTCCCGCCGGTGCAAGAAGGCCCGTTCACAGCTGGATGGTGAGGTCAATGCCCTGCTCGCTCATGGTGGGAACATCCGGGTAAGCCGGCAGGCGCCGGGGCGAGGTGACCGCGAGCGGGCGCAGCAGGCCGCCCTTGATCGCGCCGGCCACAGGGCCCGTGTCCACCAGGGTCATGGTGACCTGGCCTGCGGCCACGGCCTGTATGGACTCCGCACTGCCCTTGTAGGGAATATGGTCGGCCTGGATACCCGTCTTGCTTTTCAGGAGCTCGGTGGCCAGGCGAAAGGAGGCCGCACTCGCTCCATAGTTCGACTGCGCCGGGTTGGCCTTGGTGAAGGCCACCAGATCAGCCACGCTTTTGTGGGGCGAGCTGGCCTGCACTGCCAGCATGAGCGGGAAGGTGCCGATTAGCGATACGGGGGCGAACTCCTTGCGCGGGTCATACGGCAGCTTTGAATACAACGCTGCGTTGAAGACGAAGGGGCCGCTTGCGCCTACGGCCAGCGTATAGCCGTCGGGCGCGGCCTTGGCCACTGCCAGCGTTCCCACGATGGCAGCGTTGCTGGGGCGGTTTTCAACAATCACCGTTTGCCCAAAGCCTTCCTGCATCTTCTGGGCAACGATGCGCGCCAGGATGTCGTTGCCGCCACCCGGCGCATAGCCGACGATGAACTTGATGGGCTTGTTGGGATAGGTGTCTGCAGACTGGCTCAGCGCCGCTGTCGCGCCGGTGGCCAGGAGAACGATGGCAGTCAAACTGCAGAGGCCTTGCTTGCGATTCATGATGTCTCCTTCTTTGTAATAAATGAATGATGCGCGATCCCGAAGACTCACAAGCCTGCGACCCTGACGTTGAGTACCGCTGCACGGCCCCCATCGACCGCCGCGATGCATCGGGCCAATGCCGCCTCGAGCTCGCCCGGGTCGGTGACGTACTCGCCGTGCGCGCCGAAGGCCTCACCCACGCGTTCGAAGCGGCGCTCTTCACCATCAAGCCGCGCGTGGAATTCGTTGCTTCTGGCGGCGTCCCCATCGGGGTAGACGCGCAGCACGGCTTCCTTCACGGCCTGCCAGCCGCCGTTGTCCAGCACCACCGTAAGGATGGGCAGGCCGCTGCGCTGAGCCACTGCGTACACCGAACTCGGCGTGGAGAAGTGAAAGCCACCGTCTCCCACGATCTGGACCACACGCGAGTCGGGCCGTGCCAGGCGCGCGCCCAGCGCCATGCCGCCGCTGTAACCCAGCCCGCCACCAGCGCAACCAATCAGCGAGCCGGGACACGTGCGCATGATTTGCGTGAGGACGGCGGGGGAGTTGCGGATGGCCTCGTTTACAACAATGTCGTCAGGCCCAATTACGCGGTTGATCGCGGCGCAGACTGCTGCCGGTGTGATGGCTCCTCTTGCATCGGGTTTTGTGGCCGTTTGGGCCGCTGCGCTTTTTCGCGCCTCGCCATCAGCCAGGCATTCAGTCTTTCGCGCTGCAACCCGCTGCCGCAACGCATCGTCCGCGCTTTGCACAACGACCTCCAGAATCTGCGGCAGCGCGGTGGCGCAGTCGGTCTGCACCCGCAGGTCGGTGGCAAAGCCCCACATGGGGAAGTCCTGCTTGAGCGCATCCACATCCATATGGATGAAGCGGGTGTCAGCATTGGGCTTGGTGAACTTGGGCAGCCAGGGGACGTCCACGTCGAGCAGCAAAACCAGGTCTGCATCGGCCAGGCCCCGCGCGGGGTCGAATCCGCTGAACCAGGGCGAGTCGCGCCTGAGGTTCATGGCGGTGGGCATGAACTCGTACACGCGAATGCCGCAGGCTTCCGCCAGGGCCTCCAGCGCGTGCACCGCCGCCGCTTTGCGCCCGAGGTAGGAGGTGATTACGATCGGGTTGCGCGCCTGCATCAGTGCCTGGGCGATCTCAGCGGCCTGGGCGGGCGCGATGCCGCCGGCAGCGACTGCACCGTAGCGCGCTGCGGGAAAGCTCTGCACCTGCGCCTCAGGCCACTCTTCATGCAGTGTTTCGCGGGGCAGGGTCAGGAAGACCGGGCCGGGCGGGTCGCTGTGCATCACCGTGTGGCCACGGCGCAGCGCCTCTTTGGCCAGCACGCCGCTAGGCAGGCTGTACTCCCACTTGGTGTACGGGCGCACGATGCTGGCAATGTCAAAAGGGTCCTGCACGAAATGCACGTAGTTGTCGCGCGAGCCGGGCAACTCTCCACGCAAGGTGAACGGCGCGCGGCCGGCAATGAGCATGGCTGGCAGACGGGACCTGAACAGGTTGTGCATGCCCATGGCCGCATTGGCGGTACCCGCGTCCACATGGACCAGCACGCCTTGGCCCCGGCCGGTCGCGGCAGCGAACCCTGCGGCCATGTGGATGGCGACGTTCTCGTGGGGGCAGAGGATGACCTGGGGTTGCGGGCGGCCTTCAAGAGAGAGCTGCGCCATCGCCTCGATCAGCGCGACGTGGTCTGTGCCCATGTTGGAGAACAGGTACTCGATCCCGGCCTCTTGCAGGCCCGTTATGAAGTGCCATGCCGTGGAGCGGCGGGTTTCTTGTTGCATTCGTTGTCATCCTTTGCTGTTGCGCCCAGGCTGGGTTAAAGCCGGTGCTGAACATGGTACTGACAATCGGATCGATGACCCCTGCGCCGTAAGCGGAAAACCCAGCCAGTACGATCTCGCTGCGGCCTGGCTCTCGCGCTTCAGGCTCATGCCGGCGAACGAGGCGCCAAAAAGAAAGCCCCGCAAGTGCCTGACATGCGGGGCTGTTCCAGATTTTGGTGGCGCTTCACGGATTCGAACCGCGGACCTGTGGATTATGATTCGGGAAGACACTGATAAGCAGAACAAAACAGTACACACGAATGCAGTATCCACGCGGGTTGCAAGCTGATCGATTGCTTCCTTTATTGTTCGTTTGTTCTGATTCTTTGCGCCGCAGTGCCCCGCCAGTGTCCCATTGAAAGGGGCTGTGTTTAGTTGCGCTGCACTGTCACCCCTTGATCGCGTACAGCAGGTGCCACCACCAGCCGGTGCGAGTTTCTACCTTTTGTAAGCACGCCGAATCCGGGAGCTTCAGCTGTACGTTCCAGCACATGCCGACCTGCATTGCATAGCGCTCGTTTTCGACACGCACCAATGCCGCCGACAGCCAGACGACCAGAAGCACAGCGACAACCAAGGCAACACGTGTCTTCACAGCTTCAACGTGCCCAACAAACTTCGCGCACCTTGCACTTCGGCATTGACCGCCCGTGACAAGTCGCGCAGCGTGGCCCAATGCCCGCCCTTCCAAGCGTTGCGGGATGCATTCGCCTTCCCTTCAACCGTGCGTGGCCCCGTGGCCTGCTTCCACGGCTGCCAAGTGCGAATCAGCGTTGCCTGTTGCGTCCTGCGCTCCTGTGTCCAAATAGTCCCCATGCTGGTGCCCCAATACTTCGTTTTTTTCGATTTGAGAATTGCCCGCGCGCGGGTGCGCCCGGGTGTACTTCGACGCGTCGTTTATCACCTGTTGCGGCCCATTTGTAATGTTGGTTTGCTTTACGAAAGCGACAGGACGCGGGTTCTTGATTTCGGCCAGGCTTTCCAGAGTTAACCGGCATTGAGCTTGCGCCTTGAGCGCCAGCCGCAAGTATGTATCGGCCACGTGTATGCACTCGTCAGCATTCATTGCCGACCGTCTCGCCAAATTAGTGAATATTGTTTGCAACGCCATTGCCTGCCCGTACAGCATGGACTCGACCGAGCGCAAGTCCCCCGCATGAACACTTTCAAATCCTTCGCGACAGCCCCTTATCAACTGCGCCAAGTCACTTTCGCCAGCGAACTTGCCCCACGCGTCCATGGCGACGGCGTTCTGGACTGTTGCTGACAAAAGGATTTCCGGTCTTGTGGCTTTCTCAGTCTCTGACTTGCGCTTCGTCGGAGCGACCGCGGTGCCTGCTGTTTTGAGCTTCAGTCCTGCTTTAGCCTTGAGTGTTGTCATTGCGTATTTTCTCAATGCGTCATTTGGGCATTTCCCGCCCGGTGCAAAAGGCCCATGGGGAACATAGCTCATAGCGGATCAAGCTGGCAAGCCCCGAGTTACCCACCGCGTCAGTCGGTACGTCGCAAGCGCCGCCCGCCGCCGTGGATAACTCTGCTTGGTTTGCAATCGGCGTCATGTCCATTGTTCCGGTTCCGCGCGGCAATCGTCTGACCAATCTGCAAAGTCAACGTCAGCACGATCAACAACCCGGTCGTCGTCCTGTACCGGTGGCGCGGCAGGCGCAGGCTTTCTGCGCGCGGCAATGACAGGATTGTGGGCGATCCCTACACAGGATAGGGTTTCGACCTTTGGCGTGTGCTGCGCCCCTATAGGGCTTCGCATGTTGGCAAACCCTATAGGCTTTTCCGGCCTGTTCGATCCCTTGCCCTTGCTGGTCATGATCTGCGCCATGGTTCGGAGTTTTGGCGGATTCGGCTTTGAAACTTCGATGCCAAGCAGGTGCGCGAATGGCGCAGGATCACGGTCTACGAAGTCGCGCAAAATCGGCCACAGCGCTGACTCTTGCGCCTGATCGTTGCTGGCGCGCAGCGCAGCGATCACAGCCTGAGCCGTTTCTTCCTTTGCCCGCCCCTGTAGCCTTGCCGGTGCCTTTGCAAGCCCGTAGCGAGCCGCTACAGCAGCGTGGAAGTCGTTTTGAAGGAATTGCAGCCGTTGCCGGTTGCCGACAAGGTCGCTGCCCTTCATGCGTCCTTCGATCAACGGCAACAGCAGGACATGCATGTGTGGCGCGCTTTCGTCCATGTGTATGTCAGCCGACAGCATGTTGTCGAACCCGCCGAAATTCCGCGCAACCCATGGCAAGCAATCTTTGAAATAGGACGGCGGATCAACCGGGGTGCCCGGCGGCAGGCTGAAGACCAATTCCAGCGCCATGACAGCCTTCTTACGGTCCGACCTGATCCCCGCGCCCACCTTCAGGTCTTTGGCCCGTTGTGCGACCGCCTGTGGCGTTGCAGGACCATGCAGCACGGTGTTCAAGCAAATACGCGCCGCGTCAATGTGACCCGCAGCCCCGTATTCGGCCTGTATCACCCGTTTGTTGTGCCGACTTGCCGCCAGCACGATCCCCGAGCCGGTCAGCTTTTTAATCCTGAAGAAACCGGGCGCGCTCATGGTTGCACTCCGTCATTGCTTGCCGCGTCGCCTTCTTCGATTCTGTCAATCGCACTGGCGAGCAGGTCCGCCGCCACGATGACGGCGCGACTGGTCCATTGACTTCCCCCACGGGTCGAGTGCGTTGTGAGTTCCTTTGCCAGACCATTCGCCAGCCACCGCGACAGGTTCAACATGACGGCAGTACGAAGTTTCTTGGCTTCGAACATTGCGACTCGGTGCGTATCAATATTGGCAAACAGGATCAACTGCGCACCGCCAGCCTTCAACAGCCAGCCGCTGGTTCCATGGCTGTCAAGTTCCAGCACGCAATCTATGGGACCGCCGCGCTGCGCGCTGTAGTCCTTGCGCCTGGGCTTCAGGTCCAACCCGAAGCGACCGCGCGAAGTAGCGACCCAGTAGTCAACCCCCCGCCGGTCGTCATTGGCATTTGCCCTCGTCACGCCGATGCAATCGACCACAAGCCGATGACAGGCACGGCGGACCAGGGCATGAGCGTCGTCTGATTCTGAAAATCGAAAGTCTCGGTCAAAGTCATGAACCATGTGCGTCCCCTTCACAGTCAGGAGCATCAGCACATAAAATTGCTGGTGTCGTCTTGCCAAAGACTAGGAAGGTCAACCGTGTGTGGAAGCCGGTTGGCCTTTCGCCTATGTAATGCGTCGTGTTTGCCATAGACCGTTCCCCTTCAGGCTTGAACCGGCGGGCGACCCGCAAGCCAATTGCCATACCGGTGAACGTCAACAAGCACTTTGCGTCCGCGCCGCACGATTGCGCGGTGCGCTGCCAGCCCGTTACCTTCGATCTTCTCGCCGCGTGAGTTGATCCGGTCGTCCGCCTTAAAAATGTCCATGCGAATCGCGCCGGGTGTCTTGCCTGCGTCGGCATAAACGGACGCAAGTACGGGGACGGTTGCGAGCCACGGCGTTGCGTGTGCAACAGGTGCCGAATGCACCGTCTGATCGGGGATATTCATGATGATGGTTCCTACTTGGTGGTTCCGGCAATTTGCCGTGAATCCAAGTAGAAGCAGCTACTTATCAGCTAGCGTGTTAGCTGTAATTCTTTTTCACCTAGTTGCGTGCCGACCACCGGACTCTGGCCCTGGCGACCATTACGGCGAAGCTATGCCATTGCTGTTCAAACCTGGCGTTCCCGACTAGATACTCGATGTGGCTTCCTGCGCTGCCACCGACGACTTGGACCGTGACAGGTCCGCCGTTTTGATTGACTTCAACGCAATTGCTAGCGTACTGATTCCTAAGCCTATTGAAGATATGGATCGCCGCGTTGCTTTCGTTGGCGCTAAGCACGGATCCGATGGCAACTGACAATGGTTTGCGCCGATCAGCGTTGGGGCGCTTCAGTGTGCTGACCCATTTGGCGTTATCACTGGTGAAGTCGCCACCGATAGACGCCACTAACAACGGCAGCCGCCACAATCCGGTGCGAGCCAGATAGCAGTCTCGGTGAACTTCACCAAGCCAACGGTGTGCGTGAAAGTGAAAGACCGTGGCAGATTCGGCAGCAGGCCCCGCCAATCGTACGCACTCTGCTGCTTTGGTCCCCATGTGCTGGTTCAGCAGGGAAGCGACTTGTTCGACTGACCCCTTTTCAATCTTGCATTTGTTTCGCAACTTTCTGAGAATGTCGTCGCTGATTTTTTCCTGTAGGTCCAAAATTTCGGCGCGTACTTCTTGAGCCGTGGGCGTGTTTTTGAAATTGAGATGTTCCCCAGACTTGTTTGGCTCAGGATAAATCAACGAAGCAAGAGCGTTGTACGGCTTGGCTGGCAATTTTTCCAAGGCGATAGCAATGCGCCACGCTTGATTCAGCCAGTCGATATCTGGCGCCTTTGACCGTGCCATTAGATGCCAAGCCTTTTGGCAAGACCGCCAGCAAGTTCAATCGTCCGCTGTGGTGACAGGTGCGAATAGCGCATGGTCATTGCCAGCGTTTTGTGGCCGAGCAGCTTTGCCATTTCCAACTGCGACACGCCGGACATAGCCATGTAGGACGCGCAGGTGTGGCGCAGATCGTGCCAGTGGAAGTCGGTGATCTTCGCCGCAGCCAGCGCCGCAGTCCATGGCGCGCGCAGGTCTGCTACCGCGTCTTTTTCCTTTGCTCGTGGTCCCGCCGGGAACAGCCGGTCGTCGTCGATCTTGCGGACCTTCGCCCGAGCCTTGAGCAGATCGAAGGCTTCCCCCACGATTGGCAGGACGCGCATGTTGCCGTTCTTCGTGTCCAACAATGTCGCGGTCTGACCCTTCAGGTCAATCAACTTCCATGTCAGGTTCATGATTTCTGACTGCCGCCCACCGGTCGAGAGCGACAGCAAGACCGCAAGCAACAAATGCTCATGCTTCGAAGCACGGCAAGCCTTCAGCAGTTCTGGCACTTCGTTTTCTGTCAGGTAGCGGACGCGACCGTCCGACTCTTTGAACTTGCGAACCCGAACCATGGGGTTTTCTTCAAGCCACTCAAGTTCCTTGACCCCGTAAGTCAGCGCAGACGACAGCGCCGCCATGGCGCGATTTACGTCAGCCCCAGACCTTTCCCCTTCACCGCGCTCTTTTGGCGTCGCCTTGAGCGTATCCCGGTGTTTCTTGATCGTCTGCGCGTTGAGTTCCGACAACAGCATGTGGCCGACCGCGCCGGTCCAGTACTTGAGTCGCAACTTGACCGCGCGCGCGCTCTTGAGTGATGGCACAGCGTCTTTTTCGTAGGCTTCGATCAATTCCTTGACCGTGTGCCGCTTTGCCGCACCGAAATAGCGGTTGTTCTTAATTTCGGTTTCTGTCTGCGCTGCCCAAGTCTTCGCGTCGGTCAGCCGTTCGAAGGTGGCCGACACAGGTTCATGGCCGCGCAGCCGAATCTTGACGCGATAGCTGGTCGATCCGTCTTCGCCTTGCCGCTTTTCGATTGCTGCCATTTTGTTCCCCGTTGAAGCACTGGGAACAGTCTAGAACGACACAGTAAAAAATGCAACAGTGGAACACTAATCCACAGCAATAAATCAGTAAGCCATTGAATTCATTGATTTATATTCAAGTGAATTCAGGCAATGGGACAAATTTGGGCCAGCTGGGTCATTTTTTGGGGCTTTTTCGGAGTCGCGCGCGCGTGCGCGTATCGCTCCCGTAATTTACGGTGATCTTGACGTGCGACTTTTCTGCCGCACTGTCCCGCCAGTGCCCCGCGAGTCGGAAAACAAAAAAGCCTGCTACCGAGTTGATAGCAGGCTTTCAAGGCTGTACGGGGGAGATTTTGGTGGCGCTTCACGGATTCGAACCGCGGACCTGTGGATTATGATTCCATCGCTCTAACCGACTGAGCTAAAGCGCCTTGCGAAGCCCGCGATTATAGCGGAGCAAAATCCGCGCTTCACTGCCCCCGCGCCAATTTCCCCAACTCGTCGCCCACCAGCCTCACGATCAGCCTGTCCAGGGTGTCCACTGAATAGTTCTTCACGTCATGCACCGTCTCGCGCCCCGGGCCGCTGGCGGGGTTGCGGGCCTGGTCATAGGTCAGGAACACGAACTTGCCGCCGGTGTACTGCGCCATCTGCCGCTGGATGTACTCGCCCTGCTTGTCCAGGCCGCTGGCGCCCACGCTGAAGATCTTGATGCCCTTGCCCAGCGCGGCCATCATGTCGTCGTCGTACTGCGGGCCGCCGTAGTCCAGGTGGGGCGGTGCGTCGGCAATCAGCACGATCAGGCGGGTCGCGCCGTCACCGCGCCAGCTGAGGCGGTGGACGGTCTCATGCAGGGCCTCATTCATCGCCTCGGGGTAGTCGCCACCGCCGGCGGCTTGCAAGGCGTTGAGCACGCCCTGGAAGGCGCTCAGGTCATTGGTCAGGTCGTGGCTGCGCACCAGGAACTGGTCGTGCCTGTCCCGGTAGGCCACCAGGCCAAAGCACAGGTCGGGCCGGCTGGGCAGCTGCGCCACGTCCGCGGCGATGGTGTTGACCGTGGCCTTGAGCTTGGCGATTTCATCGTCCATCGAGCCTGTGGCGTCGATCAGGAAGACCAGGTCGAGCTTGGCCCTGACGTCGGCACTGCGCGCGTCCAGCACCACCTCCACGGCGCTCTTTTGCCCGCGCTTGAGGTAACCCTGCGCCTGCCTGCCGTCCTTGCGCACGGCCACGTCGTAGACGCTGGCGTGGGACGGGTCAAACGCGTCGGGGTGCAGCCAGACCTGACCCGCAGCGTCGGTGCGCGCCCACATCGCGTAGCCGCGTGGCGACTGCACGGCGACTTCGGCATCGGCCACACTGCGGCCGCGTGCGTCTTTCACCTCGAGCAGGTAGCGCTCGCGGATGTCGCGCGCGCGGTGCTCGACGCGGGTGCGGTTGCGAAAGGCCAGGTAGCTGGTGAAGTCGGCGTTGTCGTCCACCATGCCGGCTGTGACCGCTTCCATGCGGGGGCGCTGGTTCTGCGTGGGCTCGGGCCAGGGGGCGGCCGAGCCGGTAGCGGGCGCGGCCTTGGCCAACGCGGAAGGCGATGCAGGCGCGGCGGATTCCCGCTCGGCGGCCGGCCTGTCGGCCCTCATGCGATCTTCGTCACGCGCGCCATGTGACGGGCGGGAAGGCGAGTGACGGGGCAAGTAAGAAGGCGCGGGGGACGGCCTGTTCTGCGCTACCGGCAGCCCGGGGATCTCGCGCGTCTCGATGGGCCGGGCGCAGCTGGTGGCCGACGGTGCCTGGAAGTTGGGCCGCACCGTTACTTGCGCCGGTGCGGGCCAGCTCACGGGCTTGGCCTCAGGCCATCTCGGCTGCGCCTGGCCAGCAAACGGTTGCGCCGTTGCCGAGCCTGCGCTCAGCAACAGCTGCACGCTGAGCAGCAGGGCGATCTTGCGGGGAGTGGGTGTGTTCATCAAAAGCCTCCTGGTGGTTGGGATGCGATTGATACGGCGGAGGCCTTGAAGCGGGGTGATTTATTTGCGCGCTGTTAACCCCATGTCGCTTCTTGCCCCGTAGAAGGTAGTGTGAAAATCTGCCCATGCCCGGTCACCCCACCCACAACGCCATGCCTGACGATCAACTGATGCTGGCCTACGCGCGTGGCGACGCCGCTGCCTTTGACGCGCTCTACGCGCGCCATGAGGGTGCTCTGTTCCGCTTTGTTCGGCGGTTGCTGGGCGCGGCCATGGCAGCGCAGGCCGACGAGGTGTTCCAGGACACGTGGATGCGCATCGTCTCGGCCCGCGAAAGCTTCTCGCCGCAGGGCGCGGCCTGGCGGACCTGGGCTTTCACGATTGCGCACAACGCGGCGATGGACCGTTTGCGCACCAGTGGCCGCGAGGTGAGTTTGGGCCTGGGGCATGACGATTCCGGCGAGGATGCGTCCGACCCGATGGAGTGGCTGCAAGGCGCGCTGGACATGGCTCATCCGTCAACAGAAGACGTCGCCTTCTGGCGCGCTGCCGGCCAGCAGTTGCTGCAGTGCCTGGACGAGTTGCCTGAGGCGCAGCGCGCCGCGTTCCTCTTGCACCATGAAGACGGCGCCAGCGTGGAAGACCTGGCCCAGCGCCTGGGCCTGGCCTTTGAAACCGCCAAGAGCCGCCTGCGCTACGCCCTGCAAAAACTGCGCGGCTGCATGCGCCGCTACCTGGACGTGATGGAGCAACCCGCATGACCGGGCTACGCGACGCCCGGCTCAAGCAGGCGCTGGACCACGCGCCTGACGCGCACATGGCGCCCGATGCGCGGACGCGAGCGGCGATTCGCGCGATGGCTGGGCGGGCGGTGGCGCCGGGGGTTCCGGTGGCTGTGCCCTCTCCTTGGTGGCAACGGCTGTGGAATGCGTCAGGCAACTCACGCGCGCCTTCAGGCGCAGCGCTAGCGACAGTCGTGCTCGCCACATTGGTGACTGTGATGTGGCGTGATGAAGAGGTCCCGGACGCGCGGACTTCAGATGCGCCGATGTCGAAGGCTCCGGTTGGGGGCGCCAATCAGGAAGCCGGAAATGCTGCGCGTGGGCCTGGCGCGCCTGAGGCTGCTGCGCCGGCGGCCGTTGCACCCGCCATTGTCCCAACGCCAACGCCACCAGTGCCCAAGCCGGCACCAGCTCAAAAGGCCGCTCAACCCCAGGCCGCACGCGAAACACGCCCTGAGCCATCCACCCCCCCGATCGTTGCCAACAAGGCAGAGGGCGTGGCGAGAGACATGCCTGCCCGTGCGCCGGTAACGGCCCCCGCGCCGGTCCAGCAGGCGCAGGTACAGGACGCACAAGGAGCCGTCATGGCAGATGCGCAACCGGCGCGGCCCGAAGACGAGCGCCGCCGCAGGGCAGAGCGCAGCCGAAGCGACAGCGCGCCCGCTTCGGTTTCTCCGGCTATGGCCGGTAACGTGCAGGCTCCTTCCGCACCGCCATCATTGGCTGATCTGTCTGTACTCGACGGGTGGACACAGGCACGCATCACGCTTGACGGTCGCGTGTTCGTCATCGCTCGTAACGGTAATGAGGTGTTTTCATCACGGGTGCGCACACTCGCCCGTCAGGCCCATGCGGCAGGATCGATGGCGGGGGCAACCATGGTGGCGGTTGAGCTACTTGGCGGAGATGAGGTGTTGGGTCAGCTGAAGGTGGGCGAGGTATCCGTGCAATGGACTGTCAGGCGCGGCGGCGCTGACGTGTTGTTCAATGGGGCGGTGCCTGCGGCGCAAGTGTTGCAGCTGATGGAAGAGGTCCGGCGGGTGCGGTGAGTGGTTTTGCTTCTTTGGCGTTGAAGCGTTTTTTCACCCGTGCACCGCACAGCGGGGGAGTGCACCCTCTCTCCGGGAAGCGAATCTCGTTCGGCGATCCGGGAAGCCGCGTAGCGGCCGCTGCCGATAAGGCCGCCGCCCTGAACCTCAAGGTCCTATAGATTCTTGAACGCCGCCTTGCGCTTGTTTACAAACGCATCCATGCCCTCTTTCTGGTCGCTCGTCGCGAACATTGCATGGAACATGCGGCGTTCGAACATCACGCCATCCGACAGGCCGCTTTCAAACGAACGGTTGATCGACTCCTTGGCCGCCATCACCGCGATCTGTGAAAAGTCAGAGATGATCAGCGCCGCGCCCAAGGCCTCGTCCATCAGCTTGTCCAGCGGGACCACGCGGCTCACAAGGCCGGAGCGTTCGGCTTCGGTCGCGTCCATCATGCGGCCGGTCAGGGCCAGGTCCATGGCCTTGGACTTGCCCACCGCGCGCGGCAGGCGCTGCGTGCCGCCGGCGCCGGGGATGATGCCAAGCTTGATCTCGGGCTGGCCGAACTTTGCGTTGTCGGCAGCAATGATGAAGTCGCACATCATCGCCAGCTCGCAGCCGCCGCCCAATGCGAAGCCGCTTACAGCGGCAATGACGGGCTTGCGCACCTGGCGGATCTGCTCCCAGTTGCGGGTGATGTAGTCGCCCTTGTACACATCGGCAAAACCATAGGTGGCCATGGCGCCGATGTCGGCCCCGGCCGCAAAGGCCTTCTCGCTGCCGGTGATGATCATGCAGCCGATGGCCTCGTCGGCATCAAAGGCCTTGAGCGCGGCGCCCAAGTCGTCCATGAGCTGGTTGTTCAGGGCATTGAGCTGCTTGGGGCGGTTGAGCGTGACGATGCCGACCTTGCCTTCGGTGCGGGTCATGATGGTTTCGTATGTCATGGCGGGTCTCCTGGTTGGGCATCACTATAACGAGGGTGGTAAATTCGATTCCACCGAGGAGACATTCCATGACAGACGCAGTAGTTCTCTATGCAGAAGTGGGCGGTGTGGCCACCGTCACCCTGAACCGCCCGCAGGCCCTCAACAGTTTCACCCGCCAGATGCACAAGGAGCTGTGGGCGGCGTTTGACAAGGCCGAGGCCAACCCCGCAGTGCGCGCCATGATCATCACCGGCGCGGGCCGCGGATTCTGCGCGGGGGCCGACCTGTCGGAGTTCGACTTTGAAGCCGGCCCTGACCTCATTGAGCGTGCCAACCCCGCCCCGGTGATCGATCAGGCCTTCAACCCCACAGCGCGGCGCCTGCAGGCCTTGCGCATGCCGACAATTGCGGCCGTGAATGGCGTGGCCGCAGGCGCGGGTGCATCGCTGGCGATGTCGTGCGACCTGGCGGTGGCGGCGCACAACGCGAGCTTCATTCAGGCCTTCAGCAAGATTGGTCTCGTGCCTGATGCGGGCGGCACCTGGTTCCTCATCAAGAAACTCGGCTTGGCACGCGCCATGGGCGCTGCGATGCTGGGCGACAAATTAAGCGCCAGCGACGCCAAGGCGTGGGGAATGATCTGGGACGTCGCGCCCGAGGGTGAAGACTGCGTGGCTGCCGCCATGAAGCTGGCGCAGCGCCTGGCCGTGATGCCAACCAGGGCATTGGTGGCCACGCGCAAGCTGCTGCGCGAAGCCGCCTCGCGCGACCTGGACGCGCAACTGGACGCCGAGCGCGACACGCAGTCGGCCCTGGGCCGCACGCACGACTACATCGAGGGCGTGACGGCCTTCCTGCAAAAGCGGCCCGCCAACTTCAAGGGCGAGTAATGAGCGCTGCAACCGCAGTCACCGACAGCGCCGCGCACGAGCTTGCCCGGCGCGTTGGCCAGTCCATGTTCGCGGTGGACAACGCCACCAAGGACTTTATGCAGATGGAGCTCGTGACTTGCGAGCCGGGCCGCGCCGTGATGCGCATGCGGGTGCGCGAGCCCATGCTCAACGGCCACAAGATCTGCCACGGCGGCATGATCTTCACCCTGGCGGATTCGACTTTCGCTTTTGCCTGCAACAGCCACAACAAGGTAACGGTGGCCGCCGGCTGCAGCATTGAATTCCTAAAGGCCGGCCAACTGGATGATGTGCTGACCAGCGAGGCGCAGGAGCAGGTGCTGCAGGGCCGCCACGGCATCTACGACATCCGCGTGAGCAACCAGCGCGGCGAGGTGGTGGCCATGTTCCGCGGCAAGAGCGCGCAGATCCAGGGCAGCGTCATTCCTGAATAAAAAATATCTGGAGCCAGCATGAAGCGCTTTCCCCTGGACCCTATTGAAAAAGCCGGCATTGACGAGCTGCGGGCCCTGCAGCTCAAGCGGCTCAAGGCCACGCTGCAGCATGCGTATGACAACTCCCTCGTCTACCGGGTGAAGTTTGACGCGGCAGGCGTGCACCCGGACGACTGCCAGTCGCTGGCGGATCTTGCCAA
Source organism: Ramlibacter sp. (assembly GCA_014376765.1). Taxonomy (GTDB): domain Bacteria; phylum Pseudomonadota; class Gammaproteobacteria; order Burkholderiales; family Burkholderiaceae_C; genus JACMQX01. Next base: position 15,335 of record JACMQX010000067.1, read on the forward strand.
ATTCCCTTTCACCACCAAGAGCGACCTGCGCGACAGCTACCCCTTTGGCATGTTTGCCGTGCCGCGTGAGCACTGCGTGCGTCTGCACGCCTCCAGCGGCACCACAGGCAAGCCCACGGTGGTGGGCTACACCAGAAACGATGTGGCGATGTGGTCCGACTGCGTGGCGCGCAGCATCCGCGCGGCGGGCGCGCGGCCCGGCGACATGGTGCATGTGAGCTACGGCTACGGGCTCTTCACCGGCGGGCTGGGCGCGCACTATGGCGCGGAGAAGCTGGGCCTCACGGTGGTGCCGTTTGGCGGCGGCCAGACCGAGCGGCAGGTGCAGCTGATCAACGACTTCCGACCCGACATCATCATGGTCACGCCCAGCTACATGCTGGCTATCGCCGACGAGTTTGAACGGCAGGGGCTGGACCCGGCGCAATCCTCATTGCGCACCGGCATCTTCGGCGCCGAGCCCTGGACCAACGACATGCGCCAGGCCATTGAACAGCGCATGGGCATGGACGCGGTGGACATCTACGGCCTGTCTGAAGTCATAGGCCCCGGCGTGGCCAGCGAATGCGTGGAGACCAAAGACGGCCCCACCATCTGGGAAGATCATTTCTACCCCGAGATCATTGACCCCGACACCGGCGAGCTGGTGGCCGATGGCGAGATGGGCGAGCTCGTCTTCACCAGCCTCACCAAGGAAGCCTTGCCCATCATCCGCTACCGCACGCGCGACCTGACGCGCCTGTTGCCCGGCACCGCCCGCACCATGCGTCGCATGGAAAAAATCACCGGCCGCAGCGACGACATGATGATCGTGCGCGGCGTCAATGTGTTCCCCACGCAGATCGAGGAGCTAATCTTGAAGCGCAGCGAACTGGCGCCGCACTACCAGTGCATCCTCATGCTGGAAGGGCCGATGGATTCGCTGACGGTGGCGGTTGAGATGCGGCCCGGTGTGGCGCATGACTCGGCGCAGGCGCAGGCGGCTGCGGCCTTGCTGCAGCAGGAGATCAAGACCTTTGTGGGGACGACGGCGCGGATCGAGCTGCGGGCTGAAGGGGGGATCGAGCGGAGTATGGGCAAGGCGAAAAGAGTGATTGATCAACGCAAGAAGTAAGGCCGGTGGCGTAGCAGGGAAGCTGCCAGAGCAACCGCAGAACCGGCTTTGCCGGGCTGCTGGTTGCGCTCCCTGGGGGGAGGCGGCCGCAGGCCGCTTCGGGGGGTAACTTACTTCTGTTCAATCTTCTCCACCAGCAAATCAATATAAGTCGTCGCATCCATATTGATCCGTATCCGCACCGGCAAATACTGCAGGCTGGGCGCAAACCACATCTCTGCCGTAATGGTGCCGCGTGGATTGGCAAGAGGCCGGGGCTTGAGGTGGTAGCTCTCCACCGCGCCCAGCGGCGGCATGTCCAGCATGACCTTTTCGGTGATGTCGTAGGTCCACTCGTCCAGCCCGCCTGGCCGGGCCATCCAGAAACTGACCTTGTTGCCCACTTCCAGCGCGGCGCGGCCGCTTGAGAACTGCTGCGTCAACTCGACAAACTGGCTTGCCGTGTCCTGCAGCCCCAGCGGCCTTGGCCCCCGTGTGCCGTTGGCATACAGGATTTCGCTGTCGGTGAAGGACAGGCTGCGCACCCGGCCTGCCGCTTCTTCTTCATACACATGCGGGCTCAGCCCGCCAGGCAACACTTCACCCTGGCTGATCATGATCATGCTGAGCAGAACGCCCAGCCGGATGTCGATACGCGTTTCATAGCGTTGCTCGCTGCGCAGCCATTGCACCTGCGCGTCGCCAAACAGGGCGCCGCGGTAGTTGCCGCTGAGCTTGTAGGTCAGCCGCGTATCGGCCGGCCAGGTGTCCAGGTAGCTCGTCGTGGTGGTGAGGCTGGCGCTGCCAGTGCCCGAGGGGCCGGAGGCCACAACCGTCAATGTGGAAGTGGTGGCAGTCACCGCCGGTGTGGGCTGCAGTGGTACAGGTGGCGGCACCGGGTCTGGCAGGGTCGGCGTGGCTTCAACCGGTATGGAACGCGGCACGGTAGCGGGCTTGGGTGCAGGCGGAACAGTCGGGGCAGGCGCAGCAGTCACGGGCACCGGGGCGACTGGCGCCGCCTGCGCAATCTGCCGCGTCAGCATCGGCGTTGCCAAGGGTTTGAGCTGGCTGGGCACACGCCACTGCGAGCCCAGCCATTGCAGCGCGGCCATATGGGCCAGCAGCACCACGAGCAGCAGCCCCGCGATCAGGCGTGCGGGGCGAGCCATTGGCTGATGAGCGCTGCGTCACGCACCCCGAGCCGCCAGGTTGTGACGTTGGCGGGCAGCGTCAGCGGCAGGCGCAGGAGGCGCTTGTCGCGCGAGACCAGGGCGGTGAATTCCTTGCCCGTCAGCACATAGAGGGACAGGTCGTCCAGCTTGTAGATGCGCCAGCCCTGGCCGGCCACTTCCACGCCCAGCCATTCGTCGCCGGCGCAGAAGCCCGCGCGTTCGGCCGCGCCGCCGCGCAGCACCGTCTTGACCTGGATGCCTGTGGCCTCCGAGACGCGCAGGCCCAGCCGCTGCGCCACCTGCGAGGGGTCTTCATGCACAGCCACGCCGTGGCGCTCCAGCATGTCTTTGAGTGGCAGGTCTTTGGTGCCGTGCACCCAGGCCAGGATTTCCTTGTTGAAGGGGCGGCCGCCCGTTTGCAGCAGTACGGCGGCGAAGTCTGCCTCGGTCATGGGCCCGCCATTGCAACGCGCATACAGTTCGCGCATCACTTCGTCCAGCGTGGTGTGGCCGGCATCGCGCAGCGCAAGGTCAAAGCACAGCGCCACCAGCGAGCCTTTGGCGTAGTAGCTCACCGTGGCGTTGGGCGTGTTCTCGTCCTGGCGGTAGTACTTGACCCAGGCGTCAAAGCTGGCCTGCGCGACGGACTGCACCTCGCGCCCCGGCGTCTGCATGACCTGGTTGATGGTCTTGTTGAGAAGGCGCAGGTAGCCCGCATCGTCCAGCAGACCAGCGCGGCGCAGCAGCACGTCGTCGTAGTAGCTGGTGAAGCCTTCAAAAAACCAGAGAAGCGCGGTGTAGTTCTCGCGGTCGTACTGGTAGGGGCTGAACTCCGCAGGCCGCAGCTGCTTGACGTTCCAGGTGTGAAAGTATTCGTGGCTGATCAGGCCCAGCAGCGTGGTGTAGCCCTCGCCCTGTTTGGCCACGCCCACACGCGGCAGGTCCTTGCGGTTGCAGATGAGCGCGGTGGAGCTGCGGTGCTCCAGCCCGCCGTAGCCGTCGTCCACCGCGTTGAGCATGAAGAGATAGCTTTTGTGCGGCGTGCGGGGCTTGCCGCGCAAGGTCAACGCATCGGGGCCATGCCAGAAAGCGATCTCGGCTTCGCAGATTTTGCGCGTGTCTTCCAGCAGGCGTGCGCCGTCGAATGTGGGTGGCGCGCCGGCCACGACAAAGCGGTGCGGCACGCCGCCGGCCTTGAATTCACCGCTCCAGAAGCGGCCCATTTCCACGGGGCAGTCGGCCAGCTCGTCGTAGTGGGCGGCGGTGTAGGTGCCAAAGCCTGCCTTGTTGATTTTTTTCGCCGTGAGTGCGGTGGCGACGTCCCAGCGCTTCATCTCTTCTGATGCAACGAGTTGCACTTCAGCCGGGCTGTCGGTCTGGCCTTCAACGCGCAGGAACAGGCTGGTGCCGTTGAAGAAGCCGCGCTCGCTGTCCAGCCAGGCGGCTCGCACGGACGGGTCGTTGGCATAGGCCTCGCAAGTGATCACCAGCGGCGTGCCCGGCACGCAGCGCGCCTCCCAGGTGCACTTGTCGATTTGCTGTAGCGGCGCGGCATGCCCGCCTTGGCTGGCCTGGAGTTTTTGCAGGTTGCGCGCAAACTCGCGGACCAGGTAGCTGCCGGGGATCCACACCGGCAGCGACACCCGCTGCAGTGCGGCGGGCGCCGGCACCGTGAGCGTGATGCGAAAGAGATGGGCGTGCAGGCTGGCAGGCTCGACGCGGTAGTGAATCGGCCGGGGAGCGGCCTTTGGTTTTGGGGTGGGTTTGACCATGTCTTGGAAAGAATAACCCAGTTGTCATCCCGGACTCGATCCGGGATCCATGCCTAGTGCGCACTGGCATCACTTCGCGCCTACATGAGTTGCGGGTCAAGCCCGCAATGACAGGTCTGCTGTCGTTTGAGGTCTTGCCTCAGCTCGCTGCGGGCTACTTCACGTCCGCGAGAAACTTTTCAACTTGCGGTGCGCCAATCGCGCCGGGCACGCGTGAGCCGTCGGCAAAAATCAGCGTCGGCGTACCGGTGATCTTGTACTTGCTGGCAAATTCCATGTTGCGCGTCAGCATGGGCTGGGCCGACTCGCAGGTGGCAACAGGTGCATTCACGTCGCGCACCATCATGTCGGTCCAGGCCTTGGCCTTGTCCTTGGCGCACCAGACGAACTTCGACTTTTCCGGTGAGTCGCGCCCGAGGATAGGGAGCAGGAACATGTGGATGGTGATGTTGTCGACCTTTTGCAGGTCGCGCTCAAAGCGCTTGCAGTAGCCGCAGTTGGGGTCTTCAAACACAGCCAGTTTGCGTTTGCCGTTGCCGCGCACGATGGTGAACGAGTCCTTGAAGGGCAGCTCGTCAAAGTTCACGGCGGTGAGTTTTTCAACGCGCTCCTCCGTGAGGTTGCGGCGCTGTTTGGTGTCGATCAGGTTGCCTTGCAACAAAAAGGCGCCGTCAGCATCCGTGTAGACGATCTCGCTGCCGTTGAAGCGCACTTCATAGAGGCCCGGCATGGCGGTCTTGCTGATCTCGTCGATCTTGCCGAGGGCCGGGAGACGCTCGGCCAGGTTCTTGCGGATGGCCGCCTCCTGCGCCTGGGCGCAGAACGTGGTGGCCAGCAGGGCCAGTACCAACAGGGGCTTGAGCAGCTTCATCAGGGATCCAGTCATTCGTTACTTCAAAAATTACGTCGGTGGTGACTTCAGTGGTCGGTCGTTCAGATCAATGTGGCCGCAGACCCATCGCCTGCCTGGCAACCCAGGCCTTGAGCGGACCACTCCGCTCAAACCCCTTCATTCCCCAGTTGCGCAGTGCCTGCCACGGCGCGCCGGGCTGGGCAAAGAGCTGCTGCAGTCCGTCCGTGGCAGCAGCCATTTGCAGCACGTCGGCCTTGCGGGCCCGTTCATAGCGCCGCAGCAGCTTCTCGTCGCCCACGCCGCGCCAGTATTCGCGCCCGTGCAGCACGGCTGCCAGTTCCGCCGCGTCTGCCAGGCCCAGGTTCAGGCCCTGGCCCGCCAGCGGATGCACTGTGTGCGCTGCATCGCCAGCAAGAGCCCAGCCCTGGCCGGCGCGGTTACCAACCCACCGGCTGGCACGCGCCAGTTGCAGGGGCCAGGCGGCCCGTTCGCTTTGCAGGGTTAATTTGCCCAGCGCGCCATGGCTGACTTGTTCGAGCCGGGCCGTAAAGCTGGCGGCATCGAGCGCCATCAGCCTCGCAGCGCGCTCATCAGGGACAGACCAGACAACGGCCACCAAGTTCCCCGCTGGGCCGCCCAAGGGCAAAAAAGCCAGGATTTCGCCGTCGGCAAACCACTGCCGGGCAGCCTGGCGGTGCGGCTCTTCGCAAATGAGGCGGCAGGCAATCGCCTGTTGGGCATAGGGCGTGACGTCGTAGTCCACGCCAAATTCACTGCGCGTGGCGCTGGCCTTGCCTTCGCAGATCACGGTGAGGGCCGCAGGCTGTGGTACATCGACCAGTTCAATCAGCGGCTGGTAGCGCACGGCTTCGACCAGTCGGGCTTGCAATGCGGGCACGTCGACGATCCAGGCCAGCGCGTCATCACCGGGGGACAGCTCTGGCGCATGAAAGTTGACCTCGCCGCCTTCGTCGCCATGCACGTTCATGGCCAGCACGGGGGTGGCATGTTCGGCATCGGGCCAGCTGCGCAGTGACAGCAGCAGCTCGCGCGAGGCTTTGTTCATGGCATAGGCCCGGACGTCACTCGCGCCACCGGAGGGCAACGCAGGCTCTGCCACCAGGGCCACACGCAGCCGGTCACGCGCCAAAAGCAGCGCGGCTGCACGGCCCACAATGCCGCCGCCGCGAACACACACATCAAAAGCTTGGGACATGGGGCAGATTGTAGAAGGCAGGGCAAAATCGGGTCGCTGTGATGGACATCTCCCGCTACAAGCCAATTAAATGACCCTTCCTGCTGCTTCCCCTTTTGACCATGTACCCACCGAGGCACTGGACGTTACTGCCCGCATCACGCGGCTCTTTGTCTACCCCGTCAAGTCCTGCGCCGGCGTGGAGGTGCAGGAAGCCATCATGACCGAGGCCGGCCTGGAGTTCGACCGCGCCTGGATGGTGGTGGACGACACCGGCGAGTTCGTCACCCAGCGAGAGCTGCCGCGCATGGCGCTGATCAAGCCCCAGCTCAAGCATTACGACATGGTGTTGCGGGCGCCCGGAATGCTGGCCCTGCACATTGCGCTGGACGGGGTTGAAGGCCCGGCCACGGTGCGCCTGTGGGGCGAGGACGTGCACGCTTTCGACATGGGCGCAATCGCCGCCCAGTGGTTCAGCGACTTTCTGGGCCTCAAGTTGCGTCTGGTGCGCTTTGACCCCGACCACAAGCGCATGTCGAGCAAAGAATGGACAAACGGTGTGGAAGCCCTCAACCAGTTCAACGATGGCTTTGCCGTGCTGGTGACGAGCGAGGCATCGCTGCAGGGTCTCAACACGCGGCTTGAAGCGGCAGGGCAGGCAGCCGTCACCATGGAGCGGTTCCGGCCCAACATCGTGCTGTCTGGCCTCGACGCACACGATGAAGACAGGCTGGATGTGATGCAGATTACCGGTGACCCGCCCGGCGCGCCGGTCATCCGCCTGCGGCCTGTCAAACCCTGCCCGCGTTGCCCCATCCCGAACGTGGACCCGGCCACCGGCGTCAGCAGTCCGCAGGTGGGTGATGCGCTTCAGGCCTACCGTAAAAATGAGGTGGTGGGCGGGGCTGTCACCTTTGGCATGAATGCCATTGTGCAAGGTGGTGTTGACGAGGTGGTGCGCGTGGGGCAAGTGGTGAGTGCCAACTGGCGGTTTGACTGAAGGGCGTGGTGCACCGGGCATCGCATACACTTGCGGCCTGCTTTTTCGAGGTTACACATGAGTCTCAAGTGCGGCATTGTCGGCCTGCCCAACGTTGGTAAATCCACCCTGTTCAATGCCCTGACCAAGGCGGGCATCGCTGCGGAAAACTATCCCTTCTGCACCATCGAGCCCAATGTGGGCATCGTGGAGTTGCCCGACCTGCGGCTGGACCAGCTGGCACTTATCGTGGAGCCCGAGCGGGTGGTGCCGGCCATTGTGGAGTTTGTGGACATTGCCGGGCTGGTGGCCGGCGCTAGCAAGGGTGAGGGCCTGGGCAACCAGTTCCTGGCGCATATCCGCGAGCCCGCCGCCATCGTCAACGTGGTGCGCTGCTTTGATGATGCGAACGTGATCCACGTGGCCGGCAAGGTGGACCCGATCTCCGATATCGAGATCATCCAGACCGAGTTGTGCCTGGCCGACCTGGGAACGGTGGAGAAGGCCGTGCACCGTTACGGCAAGACCGCGCGCTCCGGCGACAAGGACGCGGCCAAGATGCTCACCATCCTGGAGAAGATCCAGGCCGCGCTGAACCAGGGCACGCCGGTGCGCGCGCTGTCTTTCACCAAGGAAGAGCTGCCGCTGATCAAGCCGCTGTGCCTGATCACGGCCAAGCCGGCGATGTTCGTCGGCAATGTGGATGAGACAGGCTTTGAGAACAACCCCTACCTGGACAAGTTGCGTGAATATGCGGCGGCGCAAAAGGCGCCAGTCACGGTGATCTGCGCCAAGATGGAAGCCGAGATGGCCGACATGGAAGACGAGGACAAGAAGATGTTTCTGGCCGAGATCGGCCAGGAAGAGCCGGGCCTGAACCGCCTGATCCGCTCGGCCTTCAAGCTCCTGGGCCTGCAGACCTACTTCACCGCAGGGGTGAAGGAAGTTCGCGCCTGGACCGTGCCTGTGGGCGCCACCGGGCCGCAGGCGGCCGGCGTGATCCACACCGACTTTGAAAAAGGCTACATCCGCGCCCAGACCATTGCGTTTGACGACTACATTGCCCACAAAGGCGAGCAGGGCGCCAAGGAGGCGGGCAAGATGCGCTCTGAGGGCAAGGAGTACATCGTCAAGGATGGCGATGTGATGAACTTTTTGTTCAGCAGCTGAAGCATTCGCCGGTCCATTTCCATGCGGCCAGGCCAGGCTCAGATCGATGACGGCCAGAAATACAGCAGCACCGTCGTCATCACCAGGTAACGCATGAACTTGCCAATCAGCATGTAGCCCAGGCACGGCCAGAACGGCAATTTGAGCCAGCCGGCCACAGCGCACAGCGGATCGCCCACCAGCGGCAGCCATGAAAGCAGACAGGCCTTGGGCCCGAGCTTCTCGAGCCACGCGATGACGCGGGTGTGGTGCGACGAGCGGCGGTAGTGGTCCACCACCTCATGTGCGCCGTAGCCCATCCACCAGTCCAGCGCACCGCCCAGCGTATTGCCAGCTGTGGCAACCAGCACGGCAGGCCAGAAAATGTCGGGGTTTAACCGCAGCACGCCATACAGGATCGGCTCCGAACCCATCGGCAGCAAGGTGGCAGAAATGAATGAAGCCACGAACAGTGTGCTGAGGCCGTATTCGGGCAGGGCCATCAGTCGGAGGAGGGTGTCTAACAGGTCTTGCATCTGCCATGCAGTATAGGGACACGCCTTGAGAAAGCAGGCGCGAAAAAGGCACAAAAAATTTCAGGCTGCTGAAATTTTGGGCAGCTACAATCGTGCCTCATTTTTCAGCAATCGCATTCGCGATCCACTCATGAACATCGGTCAATTCACTCTCGCGAACAATGTGTTCGCGGCGCCTATGGCAGGCGTGACCGACCGGCCCTTCCGCCAGCTTTGCAAAGCCCTGGGCGCGGGCTATGCGGTGAGTGAAATGGTCACCTCGCGGCGCGATTTGTGGAACAGCCTGAAGACTTCGCGCCGCGCCAATCATGATGGCGAGGCTGCGCCCATCGCCGTGCAGATCGCCGGCACCGACGCACACATGATGGCCGATGCGGCCGCCTTCAACATTGACCGTGGCGCGCAGATTATCGACATCAACATGGGTTGCCCGGCCAAGAAGGTTTGCAACAAGTGGGCCGGCTCAGCCCTGATGCAGGACGAGGCGCTGGCGCTGTCGATTGTTGAAGCGGTGGTGGCCGCGTGCGCGCCGCGCCATGTCCCGGTCACGCTCAAGATGCGCACCGGCTGGAGCCAGGACAACCGCAACGCGTTGGCGCTTGCGCGTGCCTTTGAATCAGCCGGCATCCAGATGCTCACCATTCATGGCCGCACGCGCGAGCAAGGCTATGGCGGGCAGGCTGAATACGACACCATCGCCGAAGTGAAGGCAGCAGTTCGCGTGCCTGTGGTGGCCAATGGCGACATCACCTCACCGCTCAAAGCGCGCGAGGTGCTGGCGCGCACCGGCGCAGACGCGGTGATGATCGGCCGCGCAGCCCAGGGTCGGCCCTGGATTTTTCGCGAGATCACACACTTTCTGGCCACCGGCGAGACGCTTGCCGCGCCGCTGGTGGCCGAGGTCAAGCGCCTGTTGCTCGATCACCTGAATGAGCACTACGGCCTTTATGGCGAGCTCACTGGTGTGCGTACGGCACGCAAGCACATCGGCTGGTATGTCAGGCAGTTGCCAGGCGGCGAGGCTTTTCGCGCCCGCATGAACCTGCTTCAAAGCTGTGACCTGCAGCTGGCAGCCGTGGCTGATTTTTTTGATGCACTGGGGGCGGCGGGCGACCGCATGCCCGCAGTGCGGGACGATGTACAGGGCCTGGCTGACGCCGCCCGGATGGAAATGACCGCATGAGTAAAAAACAGATCGAGGAGTGTGTGCGCGCCAGTCTTGAAGGCTACTTCAAGGACTTGCGCGGCACGGAGCCAGACCGCATGTATGACATGCTGGTGAAGGTGGTGGAGAAGCCTCTTTTAGAGGTGGTGATGAAGCAGGCCGGCGACAACCAGTCCAAGGCGGCCGAGTGGCTGGGCCTGAACCGCAACACGCTGCGCAAGAAGCTGCTTGAGCACAAACTCATCAAGAAATAACAAACGCCCGACATACAACATGAATGCACTGATTTCCGTTTCCGACAAGACCGGCATCGTTGAACTGGCCGAGGGCCTGCACGCGTTGGGTATCCGCCTGCTGTCCACCGGCGGCACCGCCAGACTGCTGGCCGACCAGGGCCTGCCCGTGACCGAAGTGGCAGAGCTCACCGGCTTTCCCGAAATGCTCGACGGCCGTGACAAGACGCTACATCCCAAGGTGCATGGTGGCCTGCTCGCGCGGCGCGACCTGCCTGAGCACATGAAGGCCTTGCAGCAGCATGGCATCGAGGCGATCGACCTGCTGGTGGTCAACCTCTATCCGTTTGAGGCGACGGTGGCCAAGCCTGGTTGCTCGCTGGAAGACGCGATAGAGAACATCGACATTGGCGGCCCGGCCATGGTGCGCTCTGCCGCCAAGAACTGGAAGGATGTGGGCGTGCTGACCGATGCGTCGCAGTACGAACTGGTGCTGTCCGAGCTGAAAGGCGGCAAGCTCAGCGACAAGACCAGGTTTGCACTGGCGGTGGCTGCGTTCAACCGCATCAGCAATTACGACGCAGCCATCAGCGACTACCTCTCGCGCATCCAGCCTGATGGCAGCCACTCGCTGTTCGCTGCGCAGGCCAACGGCCGCTTCGTAAAACTGCAGGACTTGCGCTATGGCGAGAACCCGCACCAGCAGGCCGCTTTCTACCGCGACCTGTACCCCGCGCCCGGCTCGCTCGTTACGGCCAGGCAGTTGCAGGGCAAGGAGCTGTCATACAACAACATCGCCGATGCGGATGCGGCGTGGGAGTGCGTCAAGAGTTTCACTGAGCCAGCGTGCGTCATCGTCAAGCACGCCAACCCTTGCGGCGTCGCGGTGGGCAAGGACCCGCTGGAGGCGTATGGCAAGGCGTTCAAGACGGACTCGACTTCCGCTTTTGGCGGCATCATTGCGCTCAACCGCAAGCTGGACGCGGCGGCCGCGCAGGAGATCGTCAAACAGTTCGTTGAAGTGCTGATGGCGCCTGGCTACACGCCCGAAGCGCTGGAGGTGTTCAAGGTCAAGGTGAATGTCCGCATCCTTCAGATCGATCTGCCGCCAGGCGGCAAGACCGACTGGGACAACGGCCGCAACGCGATGGACATCAAGCGCATCGGCTCCGGTCTGTTGATGCAAACCTCAGACAACAGCGAGTTGACACTGGCTGATCTCAAGATCGTCACCAAAAAAGCGCCGACTGCGCAGCAGTTGCAAGACCTGCTGTTCGCCTGGAAAGTGGCCAAGTACGTCAAGTCCAATGCGATTGTGTTTTGCAAGGACGGCATGACCATGGGTGTGGGCGCGGGACAGATGAGCCGGCTTGATTCAGCGCGCATCGCCAGCATCAAGGCCCAGCATGCGCAGTTGTCGCTGGCCGGTACGGCAGTGGCAAGTGATGCGTTTTTCCCGTTTCGCGACGGGCTGGATGTCGTGGTGGACGCGGGGGCGACCTGCGTGATTCAGCCGGGCGGCTCGATGCGCGATCAGGAAGTGATTGATGCAGCCGATGAGCGGGGAATCGCGATGGTCTTTTCTGGCGTTCGCCACTTCCGGCACTGATTTACGCCAGTTGCGAAAAGACCTCGCGCGCGATGGCGATCGTTTGTGCGATGTCTTCGTCACTGTGCGCTGCGCTGACGAAACCCGCCTCATAGAGCGCGGGCGCAATGTAGACGCCGCGGTCCAGCAGGCCGTGAAACAGCTTGTTGAATTTGGCGCCGTCGCTCTTCATGACCGTGGGGTAGTTCTGCGGCAGCGTATCGAGCAGGAAGAAGCCGAACATGCCGCCTTCGCAGTCGGCGCTGAATGCCACACCTTGTTCGGTTGCGGCGGCTGACAGGCCATCCACCAGCTTTCGTGTTTTGAGCGAGAGCGCGTCAAAGAAGCCCGGCTTGCGCAGCTCGCGCAGTGTCGCCAGGCCGCAGGCTGTTGCAACCGGGTTGCCCGACAACGTGCCCGCCTGGTACACGGGGCCAAGCGGCGCAAGGTTTTCCATAATGGCGCGCGGCCCGCCAAAGGCTGCGAGCGGCATGCCGCCGCCGATCACCTTGCCCAGCACGGTGATGTCTGGCGCAAAGCCAGGGATGTTTTTTGCATAGACGCTTTGTGCGCAACCCAGCGCCACGCGGCATCCGGTCATGACTTCGTCAAACACCAGCAGGGCGCCATGTTGCGTGCACAGCTCGCGGCAACGCGTCATGAAAGGCACACTGGCGCGCACGAAGTTCATGTTGCCCGCGATCGGCTCAATCATCAGGCAGGCGAGGTCTTTTCCGTGCAGCTCAAAAGCTTCTTCAAGCTGGGGGATGTTGTTGTATTCGAGCACTATGGTGTGCTTGATCACTTCTGGCGGGACGCCGGCACTGGTCGGGTTGCCGAAGGTTGCCAGGCCCGAGCCAGCCTTCACGAGCAGCGCATCGGCGTGGCCGTGGTAGCAGCCTTCGAATTTGATCAGCTTGCTGCGCCCCGTGGCGCCGCGCGCCAGGCGGATCGCGCTCATCGCCGCCTCGGTGCCCGAACTCACCAGCCGCACCATGTCCATGGATGGCACCAACTGCAGGATCTCTTCAGCCAGTTCGATTTCACGCTCCGTTGGTGCGCCGAACGAGAAGCCCTCCATCACCGCTTTCTGAACGGCCTCAACCACGGCGGGATGGCCATGGCCCAGGATCATTGGCCCCCACGAGCCGATGTAGTCAATGAAACGCGTGTCGTTGGCGTCCCAGAAATACGCGCCCTGCGCACGCTTGACGAAGCGCGGCGTACCCCCCACCGCTTTGAATGCACGCACCGGCGAATTGACGCCGCCGGGAATGACCGCGCGTGCGCGGGAGAAGAGTTGTTCGTTCAGGTCCATGGCAGTAAGGTAGGGAAAGGTAGGGTAGGTAAGAGGCAGGGTAAGTAGAAGTGCCAGGGCGCCTTCGCGAGCAACCGCAGAACCGGCCCCGCCGGGCTGCTGGTTGCGCGCCCCTTGGGGTAGGCGCCGCAGGCGCTTCGGGTGGGTTAGTGCTTCGTCATCGCCTGCAGTTCAGCTTCAGTCAACTCGCCCTCAGCGTCGGCATCTGCATCGGGTTGGGCCCAGAACAAACGGTCGGGCACCACGTTGCCCATGCCGGGGCGAAAGCCCGCGTCGAGGCAGCGGTCTAGGTATCCCAGTGCTTCAGTCGTGGCTGCGGCCAGGTCGCTGCCGCTGGCAATCAACGCGGCGAGTGCTGCACTGAGCGTGTCGCCCGCGCCAGAGAACACCGCCTCGAAGCGCTCGAATTTACTGCTGCTCAACACCGCCTGTGGAGATGCGAGGACGTTGTCGACGAACTGCTCGGGCAAGGGGATGCCAGTGACCAGCGTGTAGGGCACGCCCAGTTGCCCGGCGGCCTTTGCAATATCGCGAGCAGTGGGGCTGCGTTCGCTGCTCCAGTCGGGAAGAAGCCATCGCCACAACGTACTGTGGTTTCCCACCAACACGGTGGTCTGGGGCAGCATCAGCTCGCGAAAGGCATCGAGGTAGAGGTCAATCTGGCCTTCGTCCCACCATGACAGGTTGGGCATATAGGCCACCAGTGGCACGTCGGCATAGTCCGCGGCGATACCGGCAACGGTGCTGATGTTCTCGGGGCTGCCGACAAAGCCGACCTTGATCACCTGCACCGGCACATCTTCAAGAATCGCGCGCGCCTGCTCGGCCACGACCTCTTCGTCGAATGCAAAATGCTCGAAGATTTCGGCGGTGTCGCGCGCGTACGCGCCGGTCACGACCGACAAGGCATGCGCGCCAACCGACGCAATGGCGGTCACGTCCCCCGCAAGGCCGCCGGCACCGCTGGGGTCGCTGGCGTTGAAGCACATGACGCAGGCCGGGCGTTCATCGTCAGTTTCAGATGCCGCCCCGGCAGCGTCTGAATTTTCTTGATTGGGATTTACCATGGGGAAGCAGGCCAGTGAGGATGCAAGGACGCGACGCAGCGCCGATACAATCGTTGCATTCTATTAGAAGGCCCCTTAAGCTGTGACTGAATCAAAAACTTGGATGTGTCTGATTTGCGGTTGGATCTACGACGAAGCCGAAGGCGCACCGGAACATGGCATTGGACCCGGAACGCCATGGGATCAGGTACCAATGAACTGGACATGTCCTGAGTGCGGCGCACGCAAGGAAGACTTTGAGATGGTTCAGATCTGATGCTTGGTGAGCACACTGACCGTATCGCCGCCGACCAGGCCCGGCCGTCAAGGCAGGCGACACCCTGAAAATTACCAGGAGCACCCCCCAGTGAGCACAACCGGATCAGGTTTTAAGGTTTTGGTGATTGACGACAGCAACACCATCCGGCGCAGTGCCGAGATTTTCCTCAAGCAGGGCGGCCATGATGTGCTTTTGGCCGAAGATGGCTTTGATGCACTGGCCAAAGTCAACGACTACAAGCCTCATCTGATTTTCTGCGACATCCTCATGCCTCGCCTTGACGGTTACCAGACCTGTGCCATCATCAAACGCAACGCAAAGTTCGCCGCTGTGCCTGTGGTCATGCTGTCTTCCAAAGATGGTGTGTTCGACAAGGCTCGGGGCCGCATGGTGGGCTCGCAGGAGTATTTGACCAAGCCTTTTACAAAAGACCAGTTGCTGCAAGCGGTCCAGCAATTCGGCTCCATCCAACAAGGAGAAATCTGATGCCCATTCAAAAGGTATTGGTCGTGGACGATTCCAAGACCGAATTGATGTATCTCACAGACCTGCTTCAAAAAAACGGCATGTCGGTGAAAACAGCGGAAAACGCTGACGACGCCTTCCGGCGGCTGGCCGAGGAGAAGCCCGACCTGATCCTGATGGACGTGGTGATGCCCGGGCAAAACGGTTTTCAGCTGACACGGGCCATTACCCGCGATCCTAAATTTGCAGACGTACCCATCATCATGTGTACCAGCAAGAATCAGGAAACCGACCGTGTCTGGGGTATGCGTCAGGGGGCGCGTGACTACATCACCAAGCCAGTGGACGCGCAAGAGCTGATGGCCAAGATCAAGGCACTGAGTTAATTACCACGCATGGCAAATCGCGAAGCCCTCCGAGAGCTACAAAGCCGGCTTGCCACCCGTTTGCAGGCTGCGCGCACCGAAGGCGTTGCCGCGTCCTGGCTTGCGGTGGAGGCAGCAGGAAGCAAATACCTCTTTCCGTTGAGCCAGTCGGGTGAGATTTTCCCGTGGTCTACGACCCAGCCCGTTCCCTACACGCAGCGTTGGTTCCTTGGCGTGGCCAACTTGCGCGGCGGGCTGTATGGCGTTGTCGATCTGGCCAGCTTCGTCGCTGGCGGCGCACCCTCAGCGCGCGCGGAACTGGCCCGGCTCGACTCCCGCCTTGTGGCACTGAATGCGGTACTTGGCGTGAATTGCGCCCTGCTGATTGACCGGCTTGCCGGTCTGCGTGGCATGGATGCGTTCTCGGCGTCGGCACCAGCGGCCGCCGAAGCGCCACCCTATTTCGGCACCAGTTACACCGATGCCAACGGCGCTGTCTGGCAGGAAATCAACCTGCAGACACTTTCCCAACAACCCCAATTCCTGAGCATCAGCGCTTAAAAGATTTCCTGGAAGGCTGCACCATGTCCGTCGTTGACTACCTAAAAAAATATCTCTTCACCCGCAAGGGCCAGGACGAATCCGGATTGAGCGTGGCAATGCCGGACGCTTCGATGGATCCCATGGCGACGGGCGCCATGAATGGCGGTAGCAATACCGTGGCGATGACCTCGAGCGACTACAACCGGCAGGGCCCGTCTGCCGCCGTGCTCATGCCTGATGACGAGCCGCAAGCAGAGGGTGCCGACCTGCTCACCATGCCGCTGCTTGGGCGGCGCACGGTAACCCAGCACCAGCGACTGCTGGGCGTAACGCTGGGCGTCGCACTTGTTGTGCTGGGCGGTACAGCGGTCTATACGGTGCGGCAGACGGACAAGGTTGCCCAACAGGTGGCTGCCACCGGCCAGTCGCTCATGCAGTCGCAGCGCCTTGCCAAGTCGGTATCGCAGGCCTTGGTGGGGAGCGCGCAGGCCTTTCCCGACGTGAAGGAAAGCTCTGACGTGCTGGCCAGGACGGTGCGGGGGCTGAAGGCCGGTGACCCGGCCATCGAACTGGCCGCGGTTTCCAATGAATACGTTGATGATGTGGACAAGGTCACACCGCTCATGGAGCGCGCCGAAAAGAATGCCGGCACCGTGATGGGCCAGCAAAAAATCCTGACCCAGGTGGGCGCGGCACTTCGCACCATCAATCGCCAGTCCTCAGACCTGCTGGAAATCGCCGAGACCGTGTCTTCGCTCAAGCTGCAGCAAAACGCGGCGGCGGCAGAAATTTCCGCCTCTGGCCAGCTCGTGATGTTGACGCAGCGTATCGGCAAGTCCGCCAACGAATTCCTGACCATGGAAGGCGTCAGCCCCGAAGCTGTGTTCCTGCTCGGCAAGGACTTGAACTCCTTCAAGGAAATCGCCCAGGGCTTGCTTGACGGCAGCCCCGAACTGCGCCTGACCAGTTCCAAGGACCCGCAAACGCGCGAGCGCATTGAAGCACTGCTCAAGCTCTATGAAGAAACGCGCACACAGGCCGGCGCCATTCTCGGCAACCTGCAGGGGTTGGTGTCTGCCCGTGAAGCGCAGTCTTCGATCATTTCTGACAGCGAGCCGTTGCGCCGCGACCTGACCGTGCTGCAGAGCAAGCTGTCGTCACAGACGGGTTTATCGGCCGTTGCCTTTTTTATCCTCGCGCTATCGGCCCTCACCGCCCTGTTGTGTGCGGGCGGCCTGGCATTTGCCCAGCTTCAGGACAGCCGCCAACGCCAGGGCGTTGCGGAAAGCCAGCGTCTTGAAGCCGAGCGCCAGGAGCAGGAAGCCAAACGCGTCAATGACGCCAACCAGGCGGCCATTTTGCGATTGATGAATGAGCTTCAGACAGTAGCCGAAGGCGACCTGACCCAGGAAGCAACGGTGACCGAAGACATCACGGGCGCTATCGCCGACTCGGTGAACTACACGGTGGAAGAGTTGCGCCAGCTGGTGGGCAACGTGCAGAGCACGGTCACCCGCGTGGCGCAGACGACGGCTCAGGTGGAAAGCACCTCCACCGAACTGCTGGCGGCCTCCACCGAACAGCTGCGCGAGATCCGCGAAACCGGCCAGTCGGTGCTGGACATGGCAGGCCGAATCAACCAGGTGTCTGGCCAGGCGCAGGAATCAGCCCAGGTGGCCCGGCAGTCACTGCTGGCGGCAGAGTCGGGCCTGGCAGCCGTGCAAAACGCCATCGGTGGCATGAACTCCATCCGCGACCAGATCCAGGAAACCTCCAAGCGGATCAAGCGGCTGGGTGAATCGTCCCAGGAGATTGGTGAAATCACCGAGCTGATTTCGGACATTACCGAGCAAACGAACGTGCTGGCCCTGAACGCCGCCATCCAGGCGGCCTCAGCGGGTGAAGCGGGACGAGGTTTCTCGGTGGTGGCCGAAGAAGTGCAGCGGCTGGCTGAACGCTCCGCAGACGCAACGCGGCAGATCTCTGCGTTGGTGAAAGCCATTCAGACCGACACCCAGGACGCAGTGGCCGCCATGGAGCGCTCCACGCAGGGTGTGGTGGAAGGGGCCAAGCTGTCAGACAACGCAGGTACCGCCTTGACCGAGATTGACCAGGTGTCCCGCAAGCTTGCCGACCTGATTGAACAGATTTCCACCTCTGCTTCCCGCGAGGCCGAATCAGCCAATGTGGTGGCTGGCAACATCCAGCATATTTTTGCGGTGACAGAACAAACCGGAGAAGGTACGCGCACGACTGCTCAGCAGGTGCGCGAGCTGTCCCGGATGGCTGAAGAGTTACGCCAATCGGTGTCACGGTTCAAGATCGCCTGAGCCATAGACAGTTCAAGGATCCCCCGCCAACCAGCATTACGTAGTGGACGCATCCATGCAAGTTAACGACGCCAGTTCTGCCAGCGACATCAATCTCGCGGTCAACGACCTTGGCCCTTTGGCCTGGGTGCTTGAAGAGTTGCGCAAGTCGCTCGACGGTGCGACAAAGGCGCTGCGCCGCTTTGTGCGCGACGCTGACCTTGCCAGAGGCTCAGATCTTGCCGCCATCGACGGCAGCCAGTTGCGGATTGCCCGGCAGCAGCTGCACCAAGCGGTCGGCGCGCTCGAGATGGTCGGGCTTGGCGCGCCGGCCTATGTGCTCAAGGCCATGGAAGCTGTGGTCCAGAAGTTTGTGCTGCGGCCCGAGTTATGCAGCGAAGATGCAGCGGCCAAGGTCGAGCGCGCGAGCTTCGCGCTGACTGAATACCTCGAAGGTGTCCTGGTGGGTAAGGCGATCTCGCCGATTGCCTTGTTCCCCCAATACCGTGATGTGCAGGAGCTGGCAAGTGGCGACCGCGTTCACCCGGCTGACCTGTGGCAGATGGAGTGGCGCTGGATTGACCCGCAGGTCACGCTGGGCAACGCCACGATGGTCTACGACCCGGCAGTGCGTTCTCGCCTTGACCAGACAGTGCTCAAGATCGTCAAAGGCGGGGACGTCACTTCTGCGCGTGAAATGCGCAATATCAGCCTGGCGTTGGCAGGCTCCCAGGCGGCGCTTCAGCCGCGGATCTTCTGGAAAATCTGTGCGGCTTTCTTTGAGGCCATCAGCCTGGGCTTGCTGCCTGGCGATGTTTATGTCAAACGCGCTGCTTCACGCATCCTGATGCAGTACACCACCCTGGCCAAAGGCGACATGGGCGTGTCCGACCGCCTGGCGCTGGACTTGCTGTTTTTCTGCATGCAGGCTGCACCGCAGGCCAACGTCGATGCGCCCGCCCTGACGGCAGTGCGCAAGGCCTGGGGCCTCGCCCGCTTCAAGCCGGTGGACTACCAGACCAGCCTGTTCGGCCGCTTTGACCCGGCGCTACTGGCACAGGCCCGCAAGCGCATCGCCGCGGCCAAGGACACCTGGTCGACGCTGTCGAGCGGGGACACCAACAAGCTCAAGGGCGTTGCCGACCAGTTCAGTCTGGTCAGCGATTCACTCACGAAGCTGCACCCGGCCAGCGCTCCGCTGGCACAGGCGCTCACGCGTGCCATTGAAGCCACCGCGCGTTCCGGGCAACCGCCCAGCACCGAGTTGTCCATGGAAGTGGCCACATCGGTCCTGTACCTGGAAGCTGCTTTCGAGGACCTTGACCCCGCAGACGAAACGCTGGCCGTACGCACCGCGCGCCTGGCCGAGCGGCTTGAAAACGTCCGTGATGGCGGTCAGCCGCAACCGCTTGAAATCTGGATGGAAGAGCTGTACCGCCGCGTCAGCGACCGCCAGACGATGGGTAGCGTGGTGGGTGAGTTGCGTACCAACCTGAATGCGCTGGAAAAGTCGCTTGACCAGTTCTTCCGCAATCCGCAGGACAAGGTACCGCTGCGCGACGTCCCGACGCAGCTGGCGCAAATGCGCGGGGTGATGTCTGTGCTGGGCCTGGATCAGGCCTCACTCGCTGTGGTGCGAATGCGCGACGCAGTCGAGCAGATCATGGTCACCGACATCGACGAGGAAAAGGCCCGGGCGGCCGGCACCTTCGACAGGCTGGGGAATAACTTGGGCGCCCTCGGGTTCCTGATCGACATGCTGAACTACCAGCCTGCGCTGGCCAAGAAGCTGTTTGTCTACGACGAGGAAAAGGGCGAGTTGCGCCCATTGATGGGCCGTGCCCACCAGGCGATCCCGGAGTCTGAAACCCAGGCTTCCGCGAACGAAAGCCTGTCGCAGGAAGCGCTGGCTGTTGTGAACGACGCTGCGCTGGCGGAGCAGCCGGCCCTGGCGCGTTCGGCACGCGACGCAGCGGTGGCCGTGTCGTTGCGTGACCCGCAGGCTGAAGCTGCCGCCATGGGCCAGCTTGCGCAGACGGCCAAGCCACCTGCGGCCGCGCCGCCCATGCCCGAGGCGAGCGACGATTTTGAGGAAGACGACCTGCGCGACATCTTCCTTGAAGAAGCCCGCGAGGTCGTGCAAAACGGCCTGGCTGCGATTGCTGCGCTTCGCGACAACCCGGCCGATGTGTCGGAGCAGACCACGCTGCGGCGCGCGTTCCATACCCTCAAGGGCAGCTCGCGCATGGTCGGACTCAACGAGTTCGGTGAGGCCGGCTGGTCGATGGAGCAGGTGCTCAACGCCTGGCTGGCCGACCAGAAGCCCGCCAGCAACGACCTGTTGACCTTGTCGCACGACGCGATGCAGGGCTTCAGCCGCTGGACAGATGACATTGCCGCGGGCACTGACGGTCACTGGAAGGCGGCCGCATTCCGTGCGTCGTCTGAAGCGCTGCGCAATGAAAACCGGCTGCTATCGCTGGAGCTGCCAGCGCCCGTTGCAGCAGTGCAGGACGTGGCGCCTGAACTTGCTCTTGCCGCAACCGAAGAGCACATGCCGGTTGTGGAGATCGATGACCTCGGCGATATGTTCGAGCCTGACATGCCGGCGGCTTCAGACGCAGCACCGCAACCGGTTGAGATAGCAGGCATTGACTTTGGCAGCCTGTCAGCTGTTTCTGGTCTAGGCCCCGACGTACCTGCGCAAGCGCCTGTCAAGGCGGCGGTGGCTGACCTTCCCGACTTTTCTGTTGAGCTTGAAACGCCGCAAGCGGCCGCTGCAGAATCACCAGAATCACCAGAGGCTGCAGACTTCGATCTGTCCAACCTGGGCGACTTTGACTTTGAAGTTGCAACGCCCGCTGTCGCCCCGGCTGATCCAGCAGCGACAGAGCGTGATCAGCAGATCGAGGAAGAGCCAGAGACCGCGATGGACTTCAACGATGCTTCGTCAGATGACCAGATCAAGGTCATCGGGGCGTTGCGCATCGGCATCCCGCTGTACAACGTCTACCTCAATGAGGCTGACGAGTGGTCGCGCCGCCTGGTGACAGAAGTGACCGAATGGGCGCTTGAACTCACGATGCCGGTGGCTGATTCCACGGTGGGCCTGGCGCATTCCCTCGCCGGCAGTTCAGCCACGGTGGGTTTTGCGGCGCTGTCGGAAATGGCGCGAGCACTTGAGCACGCGCTTTTGCACGCCCAGTTGCAGACCGGGGGCACTGCCGCGCAGGCCAGGGCTTTCACCGGCGCCGCTGAAGACATCCGCCGATTGCTTCACCAGTTTGCAGCGGGCTTCCTCAAAGAGCCTGACGCCCACATCCTGCAGTTACTTAAGGACCTGGAAACACCCGATGCGCTGCCTGAGCCAGGCAGTGCCGATGCTGATACCGATGCCGATGCCGCGCAGGATGATGAATTCACGGAAGCCGGGTCGCTGGCGCCCCAGTCACTCACCACTGCCAGCGGCTTTGGCGATCTGGACTTCTCCGCGCCCGCCAGTGTCACCATCCTTCATGTCCCCGAGCCTGTTGTGGAGGAGGCCGCCCCCCAGCCTGTATTCGAGCAGTCGCTGATTCCCGCTGCCACGACTCTCACCCCCGAGCCGGTGCGGGAAGCTGCGCGTGACGAAGACGATGAAATCGATGCGGTTGACACCATCGACCCCGACCTGTTCCCGATCTTTGAGGAAGAAGCGCTTGAATTGCTGCCGCAACTTGGCGGCGCCCTGCGCCAGTGGTCAGCACGGACTGACAACAGGAGCGCGCGCGACGAGGTGCTGCGCGCCCTTCACACCTTGAAGGGCAGTGCCCGCCTGGCCGGTGCCATGCGGCTGGGTGAAATGGCCCACCGCTTGGAATCGGAAATCGAGTATTTCGGCTCCGAGTCGCTGACCACGACCCAGTTCGATCCGCTGCTCGTCCGTTTTGACGCGCTGCAAGCCAACTTCGACGCACTGCGTCTGGTCGACCTGCAGGCTCAGCCCGAGCCCGTAGCGCAGGAGCCTGTGGCTGAAGTCAGGCTGCACCCTGCCGTCCCCGTGGCGGCTACCAGCGCGCCCGGCGCGTCGGCGGCAGCGCCAGCCGATGCGGCTGCGCGCCGCGCCTTGATTGCCATGCCGGCCACCAACGTCCTGGCACCGGTGCGCCAGGCTGCCAACCAGGTGGTGCGCGTGCGCTCGCAACTGCTGGACCGCCTGGTCAACCAGGCCGGAGAAGTCATGATCACGCGTTCGCGCCTTGAGGCTGAACTGAGCCAGCTGCGCGGTTCGCTGGGCGACCTGTCGGGCAACCTGGACCGTTTGCGCGCCCAGCTGCGAGACATCGAACTGCAGGCCGAGTCGCAGATGCAAACGCGCCTGGCCCAGGCCAAGGACTCGGCCCAAGGCTTTGACCCGCTTGAGTTTGACCGCTTCACCCGCGTGCAGGAACTCACCCGCATGATGGCCGAATCGGTGAATGACGTAGCCACGGTGCAGCGCGCCCTGACGCGGACGGTGGAAGCGACCGAGGACGATCTGATCGCCCAGGCGCGCCAGACGCGCGAGCTGCAGCGCGACCTGCTGCGTACCCGTATGGTGGAGTTTGAAGGCATCTCCGAGCGGCTGTACCGCGTGGTGCGTCAGGCGTCCAAGGACGCAGGCAAGCAGGTCAAGCTGGACATCACCGGCGGCTCCATCGAAATGGACCGCGGCGTGCTGGACCGCATGACCCCGGCCTTTGAACATTTGCTGCGCAACTGCGTGGCCCACGGCATTGAAGAGCCGCAGGTGCGTGAGCGGGCCGGCAAGGAAGCGGGCGGTACCATCGTTATTAACCTGCAGCAGTCGGGCAACGACGTGTCGGTGGAATTCAGCGATGATGGCGCGGGCCTGGACCTGCAGCGCATCCGGGAAAAAGCAATTGCGCAGGGTTTGCTCACCGAAGGCCAGGCGATGTCTGACTCGGACGCGGCCACCCTGATTTTTACGCCGGGTTTCACGACGGCAGCGCAGGTCACGGAGCTGTCCGGGCGCGGCATCGGCATGGACGTGGTGCGCTCCGAAGTCAACGCCCTGGGCGGTCGGATCGAAACCACCACCCGAACCGGCCAGGGCACCAACTTCAAGCTGGTGCTGCCTCTGACCACCGCGGTGACGCAGGTGGTGATGCTGCGCAGCGACAAACTGTCGTTCGGCGTTCCGGCCAACGTGGTTGAGCTTGTGCGCCGCGCCACACCCAAGGAATTGCAGCAGGCCTACAACACCGGCTTCCATGA
This sequence comes from Ramlibacter sp., assembly GCA_014376765.1. Classification (GTDB taxonomy): domain Bacteria; phylum Pseudomonadota; class Gammaproteobacteria; order Burkholderiales; family Burkholderiaceae_C; genus JACMQX01. The sequence continues at coordinate 38,652 of JACMQX010000067.1, forward strand.
GTTTGGTGGCGAGCAGGTGCCGTTCTTCTGGTCGGGCGCGTTGCTGCAGGTGTCGCAGCGCAGCAGCGAACCGCAGGCGCGTACGATTCCGGTGGTGATCTTCCGTAGCGCCGCGCAGCGCGTGGCCATGCACATCGATGAAGTGCTGGGCAACCAGGAAGTCGTGGTGAAGAACCTCGGACCACAGCTGTCCCGGCTGCCGGGCCTGGCTGGCATGACGGTGCTGGCCTCCGGCGCCGTGGCGCTGATCTACAACCCGGTGGCACTGTCTTCGGTCTACGGCGAGCAGGCCCGCGCGCTGAGCGCTGACCAGGCGCAAGCCGACTTACTGGGCAAGGCGGGAGGCGGCGCGATGTTGGCGGCTGTCAATACCGTACCGCAGATTCCGCTGATCCTGGTGGTGGACGACTCCATCACCGTGCGCCGCGTGACGCAGCGGCTGCTGCAGCGCGAAGGCTACCGTGTGTCGCTGGCAGCCGACGGCTTGCAGGCACTGGAGCGGCTGCAGGAAGAGCGGCCGGCGGTGGTGCTGTCGGACATCGAGATGCCGCGCATGGACGGCTTTGACCTGGCGCGCAACATCCGGGGCGACGCCCGGTTAAGAGACCTGCCCATCATCATGATCACCTCGCGCATCGCTGAAAAGCACCGTGAACATGCGATGGAGCTGGGCGTTGACCACTACCTGGGCAAACCCTATTCGGAAGAAGAACTGCTCAGCCTGGTGCGCCACTACACCGCGACGACCACCGAGACAGAAGGCGCCGCCTCCTGAGACCCGTAAGGCCGGGTCACTCCTTCCCGGACTTCTTGACGACGGCGTAGCGCTCCAGCGTCTTCTCACGCGCCTCATCATGTTTGACGATCCGTTCCGGATACGTCTTGCCCAACTGCACACCTGCTGACAAGCGCTCGATCGGGTCCGCCAGCCACGGCGCATGCAGGGCCGCATCGGGTAGGCCGGCCAGTTGCGGCAGGTAGCGGCGGATGAACTTGCCGTCCGCATCAAACTTCTGGCTCTGGCTCGTGGGATTGAAGATCCGGAAGTACGGCTGTGCATCGCAACCGCTGGAGCTGGCCCACTGCCAGCCCCCATTGTTTGCCGACAGGTCGTAGTCATTGAGGTGCAACGCAAAGTAAGCCTCACCACGCCGCCAGTCGATGCCAAGGTCCTTGGTCAAAAAGCTCGCCACCACCATGCGCAGGCGGTTGTGCATGTAGCCGGTCTGGTTGATCTGAGCCATGGCAGCGTCTACCAGCGGGTAGCCGGTGCGGCCTTCACACCAGGCCGCAAACAGCTCGTCGCCCCGCTTGCCCTGTTCCCACTTGATCAGGTCGTACTCGGGCTTGAAAGCATGGCCCACCACCTTCGGAAAGTTGAAGAGAATCTGGAAGTAAAAGTCGCGCCAGATCAGCTCGCCCAGCCAGACAGCGGCACCGGCACTGCCGGAAGCACCGGTGGCCTGCTCTGGGTACGCAGCGCGGTAAGCCGCAGCCGCCAGCGCGCGCACAGACACCGTACCAAACCGCAAGTGCACGCTAAGGTAGCTGGGCCCCTTGATGGCCGGAAAGTCACGCGTCTGGCCATACTGGTCCATGCGCTCCGCAAAGTCGTCAAACAATGCCTGCCCCCCGCTGGCGCCGGTGGGAATCTTCAGCTCGGACAGGTTGGTGCGTTCAAAGCCGATGACCTCCAGCGCCGGCACGCCGCCCCGAAACGCCTCAGGCAGCGCCTTCAGGGCCGCTGCATAAGCCTCCACCGGATAAGGCTTGAGGTAGAACGTATCGAGCTTTTTGAGCCACGCATTTTTGTAGGGCGTGAACACGCCGTATGGCTTGCCCATCTGCGTGAGCACTTCCTCGCGCTCGAAAATCACCTGGTCCTTGTAGCTGCGAAAAGCCACGCCCTCATTGGCCAGCGCGCCAAACTCCTTGGCGTCGCGCGCGATCGCCTGCGGTTCGTAGTCGTGGTTAACAAACACTGCCTGCACGCCCAGTTCATGGGCGAGCTTCGGGATGTCATCTACTGCCGCCGCATGCCGCACGATCAGGCCCGCATGCGCATCGCCGGCCAGTGCCCGCAGCGCTTCATCCAGCTCCACCAGCGATTCACGGATGAACTCGACCCGCCGGTCTGCACGCGGCAAGACATCCAGAATCTCGCGGTCAAACACAAACACGCACCAGACCTGCTTGCAGGACTTGAGCGCGTGGTACAGCGCTGCGTTGTCTGTGCAGCGCAGGTCGCGGCGGAACCACATCAGGCCGCGGTCGTAAGTCTTGTCCATGTCTATGCCAGGGTGCTGCGCGAGGAGTCGCGAAAGAGGGAACCCGCCGCTTTGGCGCCGGGGAGTAAAATTTCGGGCATGCCCGCCGATTTTGCACCCATCAACCTCACGCATCATTTCCTGATTGCGATGCCAGGTCTGGAAGACGAGGCCTTTGCCCGCAGCGTGGTTTACCTGTGCGAGCACAGCGAACGCGGCGCGCTGGGCCTGGTCATCAACAAGCCCAGCGACATCAACCTCAAGCACCTGTTTGACAAGGTCGATCTCCCCCTGCGCCGGGACGACCTCGTCAACATCCCCGTGTTCCAGGGCGGCCCGGTGCAAACCGAGCGCGGCTTTGTACTGCACGAGCCCACCTTTGCCGGCGACGTCAAGTCAAACGAGGCGGTCTACGCCTCAACCATGACCATCCCCGGCGGGCTGGAGATGACCACCTCCAAAGATGTCCTTGAAGCCCTGTCCACCGGCTCTGGCCCGCGCCGGGTGCTGGTGTCGCTGGGCTACTCGGCCTGGGGCGAGGGCCAACTGGAGTCCGAGCTGGCCGAGAACAGCTGGCTCACCGTGGGCGCCGACATCTCGGTGATCTTCGACACCCCGGTCGAAGAACGCTACGCCCGGGCCCTCAAGCTGCTGGGGCTTGAAACCTGGATGATCTCGCCGGAAGCCGGGCACGCCTGACAAGCATGAGCACGCTGGCTGCCCCCGACGTACCCCCCCATCTTCAGACTTTTCTTTCTTTCGACTTTGGAATGAAGCGCACCGGCGTTGCCGTGGGCAACCGCCTCATGCGTAGCGCCCAGCCGCAGCCCACCATCAAGGCCGAGGGCGACGCGCGCTTTGCCCAGGTGGAGGCGCGCATCCGCGAATGGCAGCCTGATGCGCTGGTGATCGGGGTACCATTTCACCCCGATGGCGCCAGCCACGAGAACACCACCCGGGCCCGCAAATTCGCACGCCAGCTGCGCGGCCGCTTCAGCTTGCCGGTGTTTGAAGTGGACGAGCGCTACAGCACAACAGAGGCCCTGTCATCAGGCGCCGGCGATGCTGACGCCGCTTCGGCCTGCATCATCCTTGAACAATTCCTGAGGAGCTTTCCATGACCCCCAACAGCACACTCAAGCTGGACGCCGAGGCGCTCTACCTCGAACTGCTGCGCGGCGTGCGCGCCTTGCTCGGCCCGCAGTCGCGCCTGGTGGGCATCACCTCCGGCGGCGCCTGGCTGGCCGAGCGCCTGCAAAAAGACCTTCAGCTGCAAGGCGACCCAGGCACCATCTCATCGGCCATGCACCGCGACGACTTTGCCCAGCGCGGCCTGTCGGCTGGCGGCCAGACCCTGCTGCCGTTTGACGTCAACGGCGCCGACCTCATCGTGCTGGACGACGTGCTCTACACCGGCCGCACCATCCGCGCCGTGCTCAATGAACTGTTCGACTACGGCCGCCCCGCCAGCGTCAAGCTTGCCGTGCTGGTGGACCGTGGCGGGCGCGAACTGCCGATCCAGCCCGACTTTGCGGCTGCACACGTGGCCTGGTCCGAAGACGGCCAGCTGGCGCTCGCGCGCGACGCTGCCGGCGCCTTCAGCTTCAACGTCGAAAGCAATTAGAGAAAAAGAAGGCGCCATGCTTTACAAACGAAATCCCCAGCTCAACAAGAACGGTGAACTGATCCACCTTCTGTCCATTGAAGGGCTGCCGCGCGACATCGTGACGCACATCCTGGACACCGCCGCCAACTTCGTGAGCGTGAACGACCGCGAAGTCAAGAAGGTGCCGCTGCTGCGCGGCAAGAGCGTGTTCAACCTCTTTTTTGAAAACTCCACCCGCACCCGCACCACCTTTGAGATTGCGGCGACGCGCCTGTCGGCTGACGTGATCAACCTGGACATCGCGCGTTCCTCGGCCAGCAAGGGCGAGTCGCTGCTGGACACGATCGCCAACCTCTCGGCCATGGCGGCCGACCTGTTCGTGGTGCGGCACAGCGAGTCGGGCGCGCCCTACCTCATTGCCCAGCATGTGGCGCCGCATGTGCACGTGATCAACGCTGGCGACGGCCGCCATGCGCACCCGACGCAGGGCCTGCTGGACATGTACACCATCCGGCACTACAAAAAAGACTTCAGCAACCTCACCGTCGCCATCGTGGGCGACGTGCTGCATTCACGCGTGGCCCGCTCTGACATCCACGCCCTCACCACGCTGGGCTGCGCCGAAGTGCGCGTGGTCGGCCCCAAGACGCTGGTCCCCGGCGACATGGCGCAAATGGGCGTACGCGTGTGCCACACGCTGGAAGAAGGCATTAAAGGCTGCGACGTGGTGATCATGCTGCGCCTGCAGAACGAGCGCATGAGCGGCGCGCTGCTGCCGTCCAGCCAGGAATTCTTCAAGAGCTATGGCCTGACGCAAGAGAAGCTGCAACTGGCCAAGCCGGACGCCATCGTGATGCACCCGGGGCCGATCAACCGCGGGGTGGAGATTGCCTCGGCGGTGGTGGACGGCAGGCAGAGCGTGATCCTGCCGCAGGTGACATTCGGCATTGCCTGCCGCATGGCAGTCATGAGCATCATTGCAGGGAACGAAGCATGAAGATACTCATCAAGAACGGCCGCGTCATCGACCCGGCGTCCAACTTCGACAGCGTCTGTGACGTCGCGCTCGCGGCCGGCCGCATCATCGCGATTGGCCGCATTGCAGCGGACTTCTCCCCCAACAAAATCATTGACGCCTCCGGCTGCATCGTCGCCCCCGGCCTGGTGGACCTCGCGGCGCGGCTGCGTGAGCCGGGCCATGAACATGAAGGCATGCTGGAAAGCGAGATGGCGGCAGCCGTGGCAGGCGGCGTCACCAGCCTGGTTTGCCCGCCTGACACCGAGCCGGTGCTGGACGAGCCGGGCCTGGTGGAAATGCTCAAGTTCCGTGCCGAAAAACTGCATCAGTCACGCGTCTTCCCGCTGGGCGCGCTGACCCGCAAACTTGAAGGCGAAGTCCTTACTGAAATGGTGGAGCTCACCGAGGCCGGTTGCGTCGGCTTCAGCCAGGCGGACGTGCCACTGGCCAACACACTGATCGTGCAGCGCGCCTTGCTGTACGCCACCACATTCGGCTACACCGTGTGGCTGCGCCCGCAGGAAAGCTGGCTCGGTACCGGCGTTGCAGCCAGCGGGCCACTGGCCACGCGGCTGGGCCTGGCGGGCGTGCCGGTGGCGGCCGAGACCATTGCACTGCACACGATCTTCGAGCTGATGCGCATGACGGGCGCGCGCGTGCACCTGTGCCGCATCAGCAGCGCTGCAGGCGTGGCTCTGGTGCGCGAGGCCAAGGACCAGGGCCTGGCCGTGACCTGCGACGTCAGTATCAACTCACTGCACCTGACCGACGCCGACATCGGCTACTTCGACAGCCGCGCACGCCTCTCGCCGCCCTTACGCCAGCAGCGAGACCGCGACGCCCTGCGCGAGGGCCTGGCCGACGGCACCATCGATGCGCTGGTGTCCGACCACACCCCCGTCGATGAAGACGCCAAGACCCTGCCCTTTGCCGAGGCCGAGCCCGGTGCCACCGGCCTCGAACTGCTGCTGAGCCTGGCGCTCAAGTGGGGCCAGGAAAGCGGCACCGGCCTCACCCGCGCACTGGCCGTGGTAACCAGTGAGCCGGCCCGTGTGCTGGGCAGTTCGCTGGGTACCCTGCAAGCCAGCGCCGGGCAACTCGTGCCGGGCGGCATTGCCGACCTGTGCGTGTTCGACCCGCAGACTGAATGGCTGGTCGAGCCCGCGGCGCTGAAAAGCCAAGGCAAGCACACGCCTTTCTCTGGCTATGAAGTGCCTGGCCGCGTGCGCTGGACCATCGTCGGCGGGCAGGTGGCCTGGGAGATGCCGCAGCAAGACGCCCACGCGCTGCACGGAGAAGGCGAGGGCGCACATGCAAGGGCCTCGGCAGGATGAAAACACTGCGGGCCCTGGGCAAGCTCTGGGGCACATTAGTCCACGTCCTGGCGGGTCTGTGCACGATCTGGTGGCGCTTTCCGCGCATGAGCGCCGCGCAGCGCGAGGCGCAAGTGCAGCGCTGGGCCGCGCGCATGCTCGATGTGCTGGGTGTCGACCTCATCATCAAGGGCACGCCCTGCCCAGCCGGGCCCATGCTGCTGGTCTGCAACCATATTTCCTGGCTCGACATTCTGGTGATCCACGCGGCGCGTTACTGCCGGTTTGTTTCAAAGTCCGACGTCAAGCACTGGCCACTGGTTGGCACGCTGGCCACGGGCGCAGGCACGCTGTACATCGAACGCGCGTCGCGGCGCGACACCATGCGGGTGGTTCACGACATGGCCGCCAGCCTCAAAGCGGGCGAAGTGATTGCCGTCTTCCCGGAGGGCACCAGCACCGATGGTCTGGGCTTGCTGCCCTTTCACGCCAACCTGATCCAGGCTGCCGTCTCGGCCCATGCGCCGGTGCAGCCTATGGCGCTGGCATTCAACGACGCGGCCACCGGCGCCTACAGCCCCGCGCCGAACTACATCGGTGAAGACACCTTGATTGAGTCGCTCTGGCGCACCTTCAGCTCGCCACGGCTTGCGGCGGTGGTGAGTTTTGGTGAGCCGCAATCAGCGGACGGACGCGACCGGCGGGCATGGGCTGCGGACCTGCGCGAAGCGGTTGCAGCGTTGCAGCAGGCTGGCCGCCTGCCTACAACTTCGTCTCAAGATACGTCCAGATAGAGTTCCAGACGCATCTTCGGGCTTTATGGTCAGGGCTCTGGTAGCAGTCAGCACCTCCGCGCATGCGGTGCAGCTGGCGCGAGGCAACAAAGTGGCGAAGGCAGCCGGCACCTCAGGATGCATTTACTGCGGGTAGGCAGCTTCCGGCCGGCGGGCCGTTGCGGGCAGCAGCCGGTCAAATTCCTTCTTCACCACCGCATAGCACTCGCCGGCCAGGGCTTCAAGCCCCGCCCGGTTGCTCACCGTGATGTGGCCGCGCCGGTACTGGATCAGGCCCGAGCTTTGCAGCTTGTTGGCGGCCTGGGTGACGCTTTCGCGCCGCACGCCCAGCAGGTTGGCGATCTGCTCGTGCGTCATCTTCAATTCATTGGACGACTCGCGGTCGTGGCTCAGCAGCAGGCGCCGCGAGAGTTGCTGGTCGATGGACAAATGGCGGTTGCACACGGCCGTCTGCGTCATCTGCGTCATCAGGGCCTGGGTATAGCGCAGCAGCAGCTGCATCGTGGCGCCGCTGCGCTCAAATTCGGCCAGCAGCAGGGGTGCGGGCAGCCTGTAGCAGGTGCCCGCGCTCTGGACAGAAGCGGCGCTGATGGTGGTCTTGCCCCCCATGAACAGCGAGACGCCAACAATGCCTTCATTGCCAACAACGGCCACTTCCGTGGAATGGCCGTCCTCCGTGACATACAGCAGGGAGACGATGGCGTTGACCGGAAAGAAAGCGTGCTGCATGCGCACGCCGGGCGCATAAAGCTGGTCGCCGTTGGCGAGGGAAACGAGTTCAAGATGAGGCGCGAGGCGGGCAAAATCTTCAGCGGGCAGGGCGGCCAGGAGGTGGTTTTGAGGCATTGCCTGGGGTACGAGCGCGGCAGTCAGCATGGGGATCTCCGGTTACAGGGGGCAGCGGGAGGCTTCATAAAACCCCGGTACCAATAGAGTCATCCTAGGGTTCGCCTTAGGGCGATCCTGTAGGAAAACACCGCGCCACCGCGACAGTGAACATCAGTTAGTGGGCAGGTGTGTGCAATCTGCTCTTTTCAAGACGTACATTTACCCGATGGATATTGCACTATGGTGTGTCATTGGCGGCTTTCTCCTGATTCTGTTGGCCCTGAGCGGCACCGTCCTCAGCCGCTTGCCGCTCAGCACCGCCATGCTGTACCTGCTGGTCGGCATGCTGGCCAGCCCCCTGTGGATGGGCCTGGTCTGGACCGACACCCACAAACACACGGTCCTGCTGGAGCACCTGACCGAACTGGTGGTGCTGGTTTCACTCTTTACGGCGGGATTAAAGCTCAGCCCGGGCCTCAAGGACAAGCGCTGGCTGCTGCCGCTGCGGCTGGCGGTGACCTCCATGGTGATCACAGTGCTGCTGATTGCAGCGGCCGGCGTCCTGATGGGCCTGCCACTGGGCGCGGCCGTGCTGCTGGGCGCCATCCTCGCCCCTACCGACCCGGTGCTGGCCTCTGACGTGCAGGTGCAAAGCCATGGCGACCGCGACCGGCTGCGCTTTGCCCTGACCGGCGAGGCCGGGCTCAACGACGGCACTGCCTTTCCCTTTGTGATGCTGGGCCTGGGCCTGCTGGGCCTGCACGAGATTGGCCCCATGGGCTGGCGCTGGTTTGCGATGGACGTGGTCTGGGCCACCAGCAGCGGCCTGCTGATTGGCGGCGCACTGGGCGCGGCCATCGGCTGGCTGGTGCTATACCTGCGCCGCGAACACAAAGAGGCCGTGGGCCTGGATGACTTCCTGGCGATGGGCCTGATCGGCCTGTCTTACGGCTGCGCCATGCTGGTGGGCGGCTACGGCTTTCTGGCGGTGTTTGCTGCCGGGGTGGCGCTGCGCCAGCTGGAGCAACGCGAAACGGCGGCATCGGTGGCCCAGATATCACCCGGTGGCCAGGGCATGGCCAATGAAGCTGAAGTGGCCGCCGTCAGCGCCCAGCAAAACCGGATGGCCGAGCTGGCTGATGCCGACCCAAGCCCTGGCAATGCCCGGGCTGAAGCGCTGGCGGTTCACGCAACCCATGCACCGGCCTTCATGGCCCATGCGCTGCTGGGCTTCAACGAAAAGCTCGAGCGGATTGGCGAGATGGTGGTGGTCGTCACCATCGGCACCATGCTTTGGGCGGTTCAGTGGCCCTACCTCGTGTGGTGGTTCGTGCCGGTGTTGCTGCTGGTGATCCGGCCTGTGGCGGTGGCGGTGGGGCTGATCGGCTCGCGCACCACCGGCAGCCAGCGCTGGATGACCAGCTGGTTTGGCATCCGCGGCATCGGCTCGCTGTACTACCTGATGTATGCCATCAACCAGGGCCTGCCGACGGCGCTGGCCGACCAGCTGACGGCGCTCACCCTGGCGGTGGTGGTGACCTCGATCTTTGTGCACGGCATATCGGTCACGCCGCTGATGGCGCTGTATGAGCGATCGCGCAAGAAAAAAGCGTAGTGGGTCAACTGGACAACTTCACATCTGAATCCGCGACCGATGCAGGCAGCAAACTGGCAATCTCGTCTGCAAGGTTGAGGGCAGCCATGTTGCAGACCTTCAACTGGGCCGATAGCTGAGCCGCTTTTTTCACCGGGACTGTCAGCGCCTCAAAGCCGGGTATGCGCTCAATGCTTTCCCAGACGTCCGGGTCCGTGCGGCTTGCAGCCACCACGGCTACCGCGAAGCTGTCCAGTGAGGCCTGTTGTTCATCAGTTAACGAGCGCGTTGCCTGATCCAGGCGATCCATGGCGCCAGAAAAAATCCGGCACGCCCTTTCATGCGCAGCCAGGAGATCCTGCAGCCGTTGCGTCGACGCCGAGCCACTGTCCTCGCCACGTGTCGCCGCGCTACTGTCCTGAGAGGCGCCAGCAAACTGCCCCAGTGCCTTGCGGTCTGCCCGGATCTGCCGGATCAGCACCGTCGCGAAATGCCGCCTGACGGTCCAGGCTTCCTGCAAGCTGCGAATGAGGTCCAGCTCCTGCGGATGGGCCCTGGTCGCGCGCATGTACAGGTCCGAGCAGGCCAGCTGGACCGGCTTGACCTTTTTCAGCAGGGCCTCGCGCTGCTTCAGGCGCAACGCGGGCTGCGTGATGAGCCCGGCCACATGGGCTTCGATCTGCACCGACAACTTCCAGCAGGAGCCGTCTTCCACTTTGAAGGCCGCCATGACTTTCACTGCGTGCTGCTGGTTGGGCGTCAAGTCGGTGAAGCCGGGCAGCTTGTCCATCCATTGCCAGATGCCGCTGGCTGAAACCTCGATCCCGCCCATCAGGCTTCTTTTAGTAAACGCCGAGGCGACCTGCACGTCCAGCGTTCTCCGGCTCGACAGCACAGTAATTGCCTTTTGCCAGACGGCGCGAGCCGATTCAAGCTCGCGCTGCCTGGCCTTGAGTGCGGCCAGTTGCCCGTGCGCTACCTCCGGTCTCTGCTGTCCCTGCCCGGCCAGGCTATCTTCATGCGCAGGGTCACTCGAGGTTGAGGTTGAGGTTGCGGTCAAGGTTGCCGGTGCAGCCTGCCCAGCTGGCAGCACGGCTTGCGGCTCGGTTAGCTCCATTTGCTCTTCCACAAAAAAGAGGTCGATCTCGTTGCGTCTGAACAGCGCCAGCTGCAGCTCCCGCTCATCATGCAGCCGCACCAGCTCCTGCACCGGCAAGGGCAGGCTGGCAATGTCGAGCGCACTGACAGCCTGCCCGGCCTGGTTGCCCGCCAAGGCCAGCTGCGCGCCGGCGCGTGCGCGCAGGAACGCATGCATCGCCTGATGGGCCGCCACGTTGTCCGGGCTGTTGGACTTCGCGGTGCCCTTGAGCCTGCGGGTCAGGTTCTCAATCGCCTGCGTCCCGCCCACAAGCTGCTGCCTCAACCTGGCGGCCTCCTGTTGAAGGGCTGCAGTGCCCTCCTGCACCGGGGACGCACCGGAAGCCGGCCGCAGCGTCGGCGCCTGCGCGCGGGGGGAAAGTTGGGCAGAGCTCATCATGGTGGGTGGGAGTAGGAAGTGATGGTGGGCAGGCCGGAATGACCCGCCGAAAGGCTTTTGATTCTGCTGTCGCGTTGGCTGCCAGCAATCATCTGGAAGTC
>JACMQX010000068.1 GCA_014376765.1 Ramlibacter sp.
GCCACGCCGGCCAGCGCCACCGCGACGACGATGCCGCCTGTCACCGGTTGCGGGTTCTGCAAACGCTGCGCAGCCTCCCACATCAGGCCGCCCGTGACCAGCATCAGGATCAGGGCGTTGGCCAGCGCAGCAAGGATCGATGTGCCGCGCAAGCCATAAGTGAAGCGCTCGGTCGGAGCGCGTTTTGCAAGATGCGAAGCGCCCCAGGCCAGCACCAGGCCCAGCACGTCGCCCAGATTGTGGGTGGCGTCCGCCAGCAGCGCCAGTGAGTTGGACATGATGCCGAACGTCCATTCGACGAACACAAACGTGAGGTTCAGCGCAATGCCGATAAGGAAGGCACGGCCCATGTCTTTGGGCAAGGCACCATGCGAGTGGCCGGCGTGGGAGCCGTGGTCGTGGTGATCGTGATCGTGATGATCGTGGTGGTTGTGCCCGGCGGCCATGGAAGTGATCTTTTCAGCTTGTACAAACTTGATTCTCACCGACGCCGACCCTACCAGCGCAATGCTGCGGATTCGTCACCAGCCGCGCAAGACGCCGTGCTCCAGCGTCCCGATGCGGTCCGCCATGGCCCGCGCATCGCTTTCATGATGCGTCACGAGGATTGCCGTCTGCCCGGCGTCGCGCAGGATGGCGCTGACCTCGCCGCGCAGCCGCCGGCGGGTCACGGCGTCGAGGTTGGAGAAGGGCTCATCCAGCAGCAGCAGCGTGGGCGACGGGGCCAGGGATCGCGCCAGCGAAATGCGCTGCTGCTGTCCGCCCGACAGTTCATGCGGATAGCGCCCCTGCGCCTCTGGTAAACCCACCAGAGCCAGCATCGACTTGACGCGCGCCTCGCGCTCGGCGGCCGGCAGGCGGCGAAGCCCGTAGCCGATGTTGCCGGCAGCCGTCAGGTGCGGGAACAGCGCATATTCCTGGAACACCATGCCCACACGGCGAAGCTCGGGCGCCACATGCACGCCCGGACCCGACAGCAGCTGCCCGCCCAGCGAGATGCGCCCGGCCCGAGCGGGCTCCAGGCCGGCAATGGCGCGCAGTACCGTGCTCTTGCCGCAACCCGAGGGGCCCAGCAGGCAGCCGATGGCGCCGGCGTCCAGCGCGAGCGACAGGCCGTCCACCACGACATGCTCGCCACCAGGCTGCGGATAAGCCAGCCGGAGATCCTCGATTCGCAAAGCTTCAGTCATGGCGCTGGCAGCACTTGCTGCCCCGGATTGAGTTGTGCGCGGGCCAGCAGCGTAACGGGCAGCAAGCCGGCCAGCACGATGGCAAGCGCAGCCAGGGCGCCCTCTTCGTAAGTCCCGCGGGCGGCCTCTGCATAGACCAGGGTCGCCAGCGTTTCCATGTTGACCGGCCGCAGCAGCAGGGTGGCGGGCAACTCTTTCATGGCGTCGACGAACACCAGCATGGCGCCGGCCACCAGCGCTGGCCGCAAGAGCGGCAGGTGGACCCGTGTCAGCGTGCGGTTCGGGCTTTCGCCAAGCAGGCGCGAGGCCTGCTCAAGGGCAGGGGGCAGGCGTGCCAGCGCGCTTTCAACAGCGCCCAGCGGAATGGCAATGAATCGGATGGCGCAGCCGGCCACCAGCACGAAGCCGCTGCCCAGCAGCAGCAGGCGGCGGGTGCCGAGCAGGTCGCCCACAAGGTAGTCCAGGGCCAGCACCGGCGTGATCAGGCCCACCGCGAGTACCGTGCCCGGCACTGCATAGCCAAGAGAAGCAGAACGGGAGAGCACGCGCCGCAGCACAGGCCACGCCCCGCCCGTCGACACCTTGCGTGCGGTCCAGGCCACCGTGAAGCCCGCCGCCACGGCGACGAGGGTCACGGCGGGGGCTACCGCCAGTGTCGTTGCGGCCGCTTCCAGCAACGCGCCGCTGAGGCCGCTGCGCGATGCGCGCCGCACCGCTTCAATCGACAGATGCAGCGCAGGCAGGCCAAAGCCCAGCACCACGGGCGCCGCCACAGCCAGCGTCGCTGCCAGCGCCGCACCGCCCTGCAGCCGCCGCGGCTGGATGGCATGCATCCGCTGAAGGCTGCCAAAGCGCTGGCGCGCGCGGCCGTGCCGCTCCAGCGCCAGCAGCATCACGACCGCCGCGAGCATGAATACCGCCAGCTGCGCAGCGCCCGCCAGGTCCGAGCGGCTGATCCAGGTCGTGTAGACGGCAACAGTGAGCGTGTTGACGCCGAGGAACTCCGATGCGCCGATGTCGTTCAGCGTCTCCAGCAGGGTGAGGCCCAGCCCCACCGCAATCGCCGGCCGAGCCAGGGGAACGGCCACACGCAGAAAGGCCCGCCAGGGCCCGTCGCCAAGCGCGCGCGCCGCTTCCATCAGGTGCGCGGGCTGCGTCATGAACATGGCGCGGGTGGTGATGTAGACATAGGGGTAGAGCACGCTGCCCAGGAGCAGGATCGCGCTGCCCATCGAGCGCGGGTCGCCCAGGCGCAGGTCGCGCGGGCTGTCAAGGCCCAGCACCCAGCGCAGCGCCGACTGCGCGGGGCCAAGCGGATGCAGCAAGTCCAGATAAGCAAAGGCCGCAATGTAGGTCGGCATGGCCAGCGGCAGCAGCAGTGCCCAGCCCAGGATGCGCCGGCCCGGGAATTCATAGGCCGTCACCAGCCAGGCGCAACCGGTGCCACAGACAAGGGTCACGGCGCCGACGCCAGCCAGCAAAACGAGGGTGTTGCGAAGGGCGGAAGGAAGGACGTTGGACGCAAGACCGCTCCAGTGAGCAAGGCTGCCGCCGGCGGCAAGCCAGCCCAGGCTGAGCACAGGCGCGAGCACGGCAAGCGCGATGGCGGCAGACGCCAGGCTCCAGCCCAACCCGCCCTGCGAGCCGCCGCTGCCCGGCCCGCGGAGACTCATTGGTCGAAGCCGACCTTGTCGACCAGCAGGCTGGCCTGCTTGCGGTACTTGGCGATCTCGGCAACGGGCAGCGAGTCGACCTTGAGCGGGCCGAAAGCAACCACGTCGTCGGGCTTCACGCCGGCGCGCACGGGCTGTTCGAAATTGCCTTTTGCGTACATCGTCTGGGCCTTCTCGGAGACGAGGTACTCGATCAGCTTGACAGCATTTATACGGTTCGGCGCGTTCTTCGCCACGGCCGCCCCGCTGACGTTCACATGCGTGCCGCCGGTCTTGGCAAAGGTCGGGCGGATCGCCTTGATGCCGTCGCCCCACTTGCGCGCGTCGGTCCCGGGCGCCGAGGTCTTCATCTGCCCGACGTAGTAGGAGTTGGCAATGCCGATATCGCAGATCCCGCCCACAATGTCGCGCGCCACGTCGCGGTCGCCGCCGGCCGGCTTGCGCGCCAGGTTGGCCTTGACGCCGCGCAGCCAGGTCTCGGTCGCTTCGGCGCCGTCATGCGCAATCATCGCGGCGATGAGGCCGGTGTTGTAGGGGTGCTGGCCGGCGCGGATGCAGACCTTGCCCTTGTACTTCGGGTCGGCCAGGTCCTCGTAGCGAAAGCTGGTGAGCGGCGAGCTCTTTTCGGCATACAGCACGCGCTCGCGCAGCGACAGCACAAACCACTGGCCGTCTGCGGCACGCAGGTTGGCCGGAATGGCTGACTCGATCGCCGCAGACTTCACCGGCTGCGTCACGCCGCCATCAGACAGCTCGACCAGGTTGCCGATGTCAACGGCCATCAGCACGTCGGCCGGCGAGCGCTCGCCCTCGGCCTTGACGCGCTCCAGCAGCCCGTCCTTCAGGAAAACGGTGTTGACCTTGATGCCGGTGTCGGCGGTGAAGGCCGTGAGCAGCGGCTGCACAAGGCCCTGTTCGCGGGTGGTGTAGAGCGTGACTTCCTGCTGGGCCAAGGCGGCCAGCGGGGCGAGAAGGAAAGCAGCGCAGGCAATACTGGCGGCACGAAGCGCGTAATGACGTTGGGGCATGGGTTGCTGGGGTTGGTTTTTGTTTGGCATCAAATGAGTCTAACGCGAAACATTCTCATTTGCATTGGGAGGGTTTGATTTACCGCAAGGCCAGGCTGGAAACAGCACACGGGCCTGGAACAGATCACTCCCAGAACACCCGCATCCGGGAAAAGTTCTGCATCGCGCACTGGCAAGCGAGCACCTGCGGCTCACGCTTTGCGCTTAACCAGCCAACAGCGAACCACGCCTTGGGATCGTCGCGCGCCAGGGCCCGGTATGTATGCAAGGCCATCAGGCCGTCGTTGTACAGGCCCAGGGCGTCCTGCAACGGCTTGAGGCTGTCGCCAAAGTCCTGGGTCTTGCGCGAAGGAAACAGCGGCGCGGCGAATTCGGCCAGGTAGCGCAGCCGCTTGACACGTTTGCGCAGGCGGTGCTGGTGCACTTCGTCGAGGCTTGCAAACCGGCAGCCTTCTTCAAGTATTTGTGCGTGGAGCCTGGCCAGCGCCTTGCGCACCAGCTTCCTGGTTTTTTTATGGTCGGGGCCCGCATTCGCAGGTTCGCGCAACGCAAACTCAAGCAGCCCCAGCAGGGTGTCCTGGAAAGCTGGCGCCAGCACGGCATCGCCCGGGTCAGGAACGTCTTTCCCCACTGCCGATGCCGCCACGCTGGGCCCACCCGCCGCTTCCACCAGGGGCTCGACGCTGAGCGCGAGGTTTTGCTGGTCCCGATGCTGACCCAGGGCCTTGAAGACATCGACCAACGGCGCTTCCCACGCGGGGTCCACGCCGTCGGTCAGGCCAGCCAGTTCCCGTAGCGCGGTGCGCAGGCGACGGATCCCCACGCGCACCTGGTGGATGTGCCCGGCATCGCGGCTGCCGCCGGCAAGCTCGCTTGCGAACTGCAGCACCGGCTCAAGGCAGGTCCCGACAACAGTCGCCACCAGCTCATTCCCCCCGGCGTGCCGCCGGTACGCAGCCGCCTTCGTACCGCCCGCGTGGCGTGAAGCCGTGCCGGCCAGCCGTTGGCCCTTCATCGACTTGGTGATGGTGCTCAACCACAGGCCGTGGATCGCGCAGCCCTGGCGCGCCAGACTCACAACGTCCGCAGGGCGGCCGTGCTTCAGCTCAAGCTCCAGCTCGCGCACCGGCAGTGATTGCGTTCCGGCAACGATACGGCCCTCATCAAGCGCAATTTCCACCTCGGACTCGCCGTGCACCACGCTCACTGACAGCCGCGTGATGTCGGTCTCGTACAGGGGCACGAGCGGCGGGAACGCGGCGCCCACCTTTGGCAGGAGCGCGCGCCGCAGCACCTCACCGACCGGCGTGCCGTCATGACGTGCCAGATCCACGACCGGTCTCGTGCCGTCTGGTTCGGCCTCCACCTGAACGTTGTGCTCCAGCCGCGCAAGCGGACTGCTGCCGGGGGCCTTGGCGGTTTGTACCCACTGGCGGCCTTCGTGGCGCATCCGCACCACGACACCC
>JACMQX010000069.1 GCA_014376765.1 Ramlibacter sp.
GCTGAGCGCGGGCCAAGGTTACCGTCTGGTTGCGCAAGCATTGATTGACGAGTTCAACCGAGCCGGCCCCGTGCTGCATCTGATGCTGCGCTACACCCAGGCGCTGATCACGCAAATGGCGCAGACGGCCGTGTGCAACCGCCATCACTCGGTGGATCAGCAACTTTGCCGCCTTCTGCTTTTGTGCCTGGACCGCTTGCAAGGTAAAGAAATCGTAATGACACAGGAACTGATCGCAAACACGCTGGGCGTGCGTCGAGAAGGTGTCACAGAGGGCGCCACGCGATTGCAAGCGGCCGGGCTGATCAAATACTCACGCGGACATATCAAGATTTTGGACCGCGTCGGACTGGAGAAGCGCGTTTGCGAATGTTATTCGGTGGTCAAAAAAGAGTATGACCGACTGCTTCCTGCAAAGTTGGCGAGATGAGGCTGCTCTGCGCGTCTCGCGAGGCCACTCCATAGCCCCGCTGCCTGCGCTTTTCAAAGGCTAAGCGCGCTGACAGACAGACAGACGTCCGCAAGCAGGATCAACTGACTTGATCAACGGAATTCGTCCTTGTACCGTCATCCCTCACTCACCTTTGTGCCGCCTGGTCCCTCTTGGCGGCGGAGCCTATCAAATGTCGTCCCGTTTAAGCCCGCCCCGTTGGAGCACCTCTTGCTTTGGCGATGACGCCAGGCCAACCTTGCTTGAAACAACAAGCCTGGTTGAACACGTCACTGCCTGTAACGATCATGGCAGGCTGTTCACCCTGCAATGCTGCGCGCTGACCGCGCATGGTTTTGCAGTCAGCCGCTTTGTCACCGTGCTTGCCATCGCTTCAATCCTGATGGGCATCTGCGTCCTGGTGCTGTAGGAGATGAGGGCGCCAGAGTTGCTGGCACTGCTACCCGGTGTAACGCATGAGCTGGCTGATGTTCTGGACACCAGCCGGGGACAACTTCAACCCCCCATCCGCTCCGAAATTTTCGGACCGCAGCGCTTTGCGCAGCATGGCCTGAGCCTGGCGACCACGCACCGCGCGGAGCGGCCCGCAACGGGAAACACCAGTTTTTTTCCGCGCTTGCGGAGCAACATCGACGCGCTGCGCGAGGCTCACCGCTACATTGGCCTGCAGGCCAGTACCGGTTATGAAATGAGTCCGGCGGCAGAGTGGTTGCTGGATAACTTCCACCTGATCGAGGCGCAGCTCAAGGAAATCCACGAGGGACTGCCTCTCGGCTATTTCCGCGCGCTGCCGGTGCTGCTGGACGAGCCGCTGGCCGGCCTGCCGCGCGTGTACGGCGTCGCTTGGGCTTTTGTCGCCCACACCGACAGCGCCTTCGATGACGATCTGCTGACCCAGTTCCTCACTGCTTACCAGGAAAACCGCGAACTCAAGCTGAGCGAGATGTGGGCCCTGCCGACCACCCTGCGCGTCGTGCTGGTGGAGAACCTGCGCCGCCTGGCCGAGCGCGTGGCCGCGAACAAAGCGGCCAGAGAACTGGCCAACCTGTGCGGTGACCATCTGGACTTGTGCCCGCTCAGCGCGATGGACGAGATGTTGCGTTCGCTGCAGCATCGCGGCGTGGCCCGGGCCTTTCTCACCCAGTTGGCCCAGCGCCTGCAGGACCAAAGCAGCCCCGCCGGCGCTGACGCGCCCTGGCACCAGTGGCTGCACAAGGCCCTGCCCGACCTGCCCGATGCCCTGACCCAGCAGGCCGCCGATCAGGCCGCTGACAACCTGAGTGTGAGCAATGCCGTCAAGTCACTGCGAATCATCAGCGATGCGGATTGGCCCGACATCATTGCTGGCACCAGCGTTTTGATGCAGCTGATGCTGACCTCGCCCATCTTCCATGCCGAAGACGTCACCACGCGCGACCAGACGCTGCACGGCATTGAGCGGCTGGCGCGGCGCAGCGGCCGCAGCGAAATCGAGGTGGCACGGGCGCTGCTGCAGCGGATGAAGCCAGGCGCTGCATCGGCGGGAAATGATGGCGCGCAGCACGCTGCCCCAGGCCCACAGGAAGACGTTGTGGACAGCACCATCGCGGCCTACTGGCTGCGTGGGCTGGGCCGGACTGAGCTCGCGGCCACACTGGGCATTGACGACACGGCCACCGCCCTGGGCTCAGGCCTGCTGCGGCGCGCCGCGCTGCCAGCCTATCTTGGCTCCATCCTGCTGGGCACGGCGGGTGTTGTGGCCTGGATGCTTCTGCACCATCGCGTGGGTTTCATTGGCACCTATGCCCACCTGGGCCTGTCGCTGCTGGCCATGCTGCTGACGGCCTTTCCAGCGTCGGAGGCAGTGGTCGCCATCATCAACCGGCTGATCAGCGAATCCGCGCAGCCGCGCCACCTGCCCCGACTGGCCTTTGCTGAGGGCATTCCTGAAGAGCACCGGGTGCTGGTCGTTGTGCCGGCCATGCTCACTTCAACGCCGGGCATTCATGAACTCGTGCACCGGCTGGAGTTGCACTACCTGGCCAACCCTGAGCGGCATGCACAGTTTGCGCTGCTCAGTGACTGGGCCGATGCATCGGCCAAGCGTGTGCCCGCGGATGAGGCGCTGCTTGCTGTAGCGGCGCAGGCGCTGCGGGAGCTGAATGCCCGGCACCCGCCGGGCACAGGCGGCGCGCCCCGCTTCATCCTGCTGCACCGCGAGCGTGAGTTCAGCGACACCGAGCAGTGCTGGATCGGCTGGGAGCGCAAGCGTGGGAAGCTGGAGCTGCTCATCAGCGAGCTCGCCAAGGGCCCGGCCGGCGCGTTCATCGAGCTGGGTGATGCCTCCCGTGTTGCTGCGCCCACGCCCTACCTTTTGACGCTGGACAGTGACACGCAACTGCCGCCTGGGCGTCTGCGCGAGATCACCGGTGTGGCCGCGCACCCGCACAACCAGCCGCGCCTGTCGGCAGACGGCCTGAGTGTGGAAAGCGGCTGGGGCATCCTGCAGCCGCGTGTCGCTACGCCGCTGCCCGCGCCGCGCGACTTCACGCTGTACCACTGGCTGTTCGCCGGCCAGTGCGGCATCGACCCCTACAGCGCCGCCAGCTCCGAGGTCTACCAGGATTTGTTCAATGAAGGCACCTTCACCGGTAAGGGCCTGCTCCATGTCCGGGCCCTGCAGTCGGTGCTGTCGGGGCGCCTGCCCGAAGGCCGGGTGCTGAGCCACGACCTGCTGGAAGGGTCGCTGGCGCGCTGCGCCGCCGTGACCGACATCACCGTGATCGAGGACGCCCCCTTTCACGCCGACGTGGCCGCCTCGCGCGTGCACCGCTGGACCCGCGGTGACTGGCAGCTGCTGCCCTTTGTGCTGTCCCCCAGGCGCTGGCGGCTGCGCGCCATCAATCGCTGGAAGATGTTTGATAATCTCCGCCGCTCGCTGGTGGCGCCCGCCTCGCTCGCGTTGCTGGTGCTGGCCATGGCGACGAATATCGTCTCGCCGCTGGCCTCCTTGCTGTTGGTGCTGGCCGCCTTTGGCGCTGGTCCCATCATGGGCTCGGTGGCAGGCTTTGCGCCCAGCCGGGACGACCTGGCGCGGCTTCACTTCTACCGCGCTGCGGCGGTCGAGTTTGCCCGTGCGATCTGGGGTGGGCTGTGGCTGATGGCGCAGCTACTGCAGCTGGCGCTCATGGCGCTGGATGCGATCTCGCGTGCGATCTGGCGCATGGCCGTGAGCCACCGCCACCTGCTCCAGTGGACCACGGCCTCCGCCGCGCAGGCGTGCGCAAAAAGTTCGTTCAAGGCGCTGCTGCGCAAGCACTGGGGCACATCTTTCATGGCCTTGTCGCTGCTGGGCGCGCTGCTTGCAGCACACACGCCGGTGCCGTTCCTGGCCACCTTCCTTTGCCTGGTGTGGGCTGCAACGCCGGTATGGACCTGGTGGGTCAGCCGCCCCCGCCCGCCCGGACGCGACGCAGCCTTGACGCCGCATGATCAGGCCTACCTGGAGGGGATCGCCCGGGACAGCTGGCGCCTCTTTGAGCGCTGCGTTACAGCCGAAGACAACCACCTGCCGCCCGACAACCTGCAAACAGTACCGCAGGACATGGTGGCCCACCGGACCTCGCCCACCAACATCGGCCTGTACCTGCTCAGCACCGCCTGCGCTCGCAGCTTTGGCTGGGTCACCACCACCCAGATGCTGGGCCGCATGGAGGCCACCCTGGCCACCCTGCAAAAGCTGGAGCGCCACCGCGGCCATTTCCTCAACTGGTACGACACGCAAAGCTGCCAGCCGCTGTGGCCCATGTACGTATCAACCGTGGACAGCGGCAACCTGAGCGGTCACCTGCTGGCCGTCGCCCAAGCGTGCCTGGAGCGTTCGCGGGAGCCCGCCGAAGCCGCCTCGTTGCAGCGTCTTGTCGTCATGGCGCACAGCTGCGAGAAACTCGCCTGGGAGGCGGACTTCAGCTTCCTCTACCACCGCAAGCGCCACCTGCTGCACATCGGCTGGCGGGTGGCCGAGCAGCAACTGGACGCCGGCTTCTACGATCTGCTGGCCTCCGAGTCGCGCCTGACCAGCCTGCTGGCCATTGCCAAGGGTGATGTGCCGGTGCGCCATTGGGCGGCGCTGGGCCGGCCTTTTTATGCGGTGGGTGCGCGGGCCGGCCTGCGTTCATGGTCGGGCTCGATGTTCGAGTACCTGATGCCCAGCCTCGTGCTGCACGAGCCGCATGGCAGCGTGCTGGCCGACGCCTGCCACGCAGCGCTGCAGGAGCAGATCGCCTACAGCCGCAGCCGGTGTGCCGCATCCCCGGGCGCGGCGCAGCCGGGGGTGGCCCAACCGCACGTGCCATGGGGCATTTCGGAGTCGGCCTACGCAGGACGCGACCACACGCTGGCCTATCAGTACGCGCCGCAGGGCGTGCCGCGCCTGGCGCTGCGCCGCACACCGCAGGAGGAACTGGTGATCGCGCCGTATGCCACAGCCCTGGCGGCGCAGATCGCGCCGCATGCGGCGTCGGGCAACTTCGAGCGGATGGAAGCCATGGGCGCACGGGAGCACTACGGCTTCATGGAGGCACTGGACTTCACGCCGTCGCGCCTCTCGGGTCAGGCGGGTGACGCAGCCTTCACGCCCGTCAGCACCTTCATGGCCCACCACCAGGGCATGAGCATCGTTGCCCTGGCCAACGTGCTGCTGGGCGAGCCGGCGCGGCGCTGGGGCATGGCCAATGCGCACATCGAGGCAGTGGCCTCGCTGCTGCACGAACGTGCACCGCGGGAAGTGGCCATGCTGTATGCGCCGCAGACCAGCCCGCTGCCGCAGGCCATTGAACGCCGCGCGCCGGGCCTGTTGCGAGAGATCACGCCTGGCACGCAGGCGGTGGAGCCGACGCATGTGCTGTCCAACGGCCGCTACAGCGTCACGCTGCGCCCCAATGGTGCGGGCTGGAGCCGGCTGGGTGCCACCGGCATCACGCGCTGGCGGGACGATGCGCTGCGCGACGCCAACGGCAGCTTCTTCTACCTGCGCTGGCCGCAAAAAGCACGCGAAGGCCTGGCGGCCCAGCGGCTGTATTCCGTCACCCAGCACCCTGCGCCCGACCCTGCCGCCAGCTACACCAGCACCTACCACGCCGACCGTGTCTGCTATGACGCCACCTGGGACAAGGTGCAGGCTCACACCACCGTGTGGGTCAGCCCGGAGGACGATGTGGAGTTCCGCCAGGTGGAGGTGCGCAACCTGTCAGCCGAGACGCTGGACATCGAGCTGATCTCGTCCTTTGAGGTCACGCTGTCCGACCCGCGCGCCGACGAGGCGCACCCCGCTTTCACCAACCTCTTCGTGCGCGCCGAATGGCAGCCGGCCCAAGAAGCCCTGGTATTTGAGCGTGCGCCGCGCCTGGCCAGCGAGCAGGGCCTGCAGGCCGCGCACTTTCTGGCTGACAACGACCCGCAAATCGTGGGCCTGGCTGTTCAGACCGACCGGCAACTCTGGCTGGGGCGCAACCGCGCCACCAGCTCACCCCTGGCCATTTTCGAACCGGTGCCTGGCGGGCCTGCTGCGAACCGCACGCTGGACACAGGCCTGGACCCCGTCTGCGCGCTGGCAGTACGGCTGCGCATCGCGCCGAACAGCAAGGCGCGCCTGACCTTTGCCA
>JACMQX010000070.1 GCA_014376765.1 Ramlibacter sp.
GCGTCGCACAGGCCGTTGAGGTTCTTGTCCAGACAAACCGTCGCGTTGCTGATCGCGCCGTCCACTACGGTAACGGGTACCGCTGTCATGGTGGGAGCTGGTGGCGGCGGAGGCGCTGCTGCATCGTCTGAGCCCCCGCATCCTGTCAAGGCCATGACGGCGGCACTGGCAAGTGCGAGGCTTGCCAGCCTGAGAGTTTTGTTCATGGAATTTCTCCAGTTGAGGGAAAGGTTGAGCGTCCAAGTAACTGGACTTACTCACTTGCACATTGTTACGATATTCAATGTAGAAGCGAATGGTACGTCCCGTCATCACCCGAACAAGGGATGGAATTTGCGAATGCTCAAGGGTTTTTACCGATTCGTTGATGCGTGGACAGGAGTCGTATTCGCCGAGGTCATGGCTCCCATGCTTATGGGATTTGTGTTTATGGTGCCGGCAGCGCGGGGGCTTTGAGCTAATAATTCTTGCGTCTTGTCAAATACCTACGGCTATGGAGCAGCGAGCATGTGGAGAGTCATGATTGTTGAAGACGATCCGCAGATGCGGGAGTTTTTTGCCGCCAGCGTGGCGCGCAACGCCGAACTCGCGCTGGCTGCAGAGTTCGGCACGCTCGCTGAAGCGCGCGCCTGGCTGGACGACCCCTCCCATCTGGTGGACGTGTTGCTCACCGATCTGGGCCTGCCCGATGGCAGCGGCCTGGACGTCATCCGCCACGCCATGCGCCGGCGCCCCGCCTGTGAGGCGCTGGTTATTTCCATGTTTGGCGATGAAGACAATGTGCTGGCCAGCATCGAGGCCGGCGCGCTGGGTTACATCCACAAGGACTGCGCCCCCGAGAACATTGCCCTCACCATTCTCGAAATGAAGGCCGGTGCCTCACCCATTTCCCCGATGATTGCGCGCCGTGTGCTGGCCAAGTACCGTGCAACGGCCCGGCATGACCGCGCCGGTGCGGCCGAGATCGAAGAAGCCAGCGCTGCACGCGCGCAGATGCCCTCGCTGCTGTCGGGCCGCGAGCAGCAGGTGCTGGAGCTGATCGCGCGCGGCTTTTCCTATTCGGAGATTGCGAGATTGCAGACCGTGAGCGTTCACACCGTGCAGACGCACATCAAGAACCTGTACAGCAAGCTGGCTGTGCACTCCAAAAATGAGGCTGTCTTTGAGGCCACGCGCCTGGGCCTGCTGCCCCGGCATGCCTGAGGCGTGCTTTTCCGCATGAAGTTCTGCCCCGCGGTGCGCTGGCTGGCAGCGTTGATGTTCTGGCTGGCGCTGCTGCCCCTGGCGGGCGCCGGCTCGATCGACATCGCCGGCGCGCGCGCCAGCGTCTCTCTTGAAGGCAGCACCACGGTCGGCCAGGTGGCGCTGCCCTACCACTGGGACCGCATTCACGCCGCACACCCCGGCACAGCCCAGTTCGACATGGTCTTTCGCATGCCCGATGTCACCAGGCGCCAGGCGGAGCTTCCCTTTGGCATTTATTTCATCCGCATTGGCAACACGGCAGACGTCTGGCTGAACGGCACGCTGCTGGCGCGGCTCGGAGACATTGGCAACGCCAACTCGCACGACTTTTCCAAGAGCCCGCAGTATGTTTCGGTGCCGCCGCAGCTGCTCCAAAGCGAGAACCTGCTGACGGTCCATTTGCATGCCGATGGCGGCCGGCGCGGCGGGCTGTCGCGGGTGCTGGTGGGGCCGGAATCAGAAGTGCTGCCGGTGTACCGCGAGGCCTACAACTGGCGCGTTTCGGTGTCTCTGGTGGTGGCCACCATCAGCTTGCTGATGGGCGGCATTGCCATGGTGCTCTGGTTGAGCCAGACCGACCCCGGTGTGCTGACGGTGCGTCGCGACAGCCTGTACCTGTGCGCCGGCGTGGCCGAGCTGTGCTGGGCGCTGCGGGTGGGGGATGTAGCCGTTGAAAACCCCTTGCTGGCCTGGCCCTGGTGGAGCGTGCTGGTGACGGGCGCTTTCGCCGGCTGGATCTGCTGCATTGCGCTGTTTTGCCACTATGTGGCGGGATGGCATTTGCACCGGTCCATGCCCTGGTTCAAGCGCTTCATGGCGCTGCTGTTTGCCACGTCGCTGCTGGCAGCTTACCTGTCGCTGCACTTGGCCCAGCCGCTGTACCTCACGGCGTGGCTTGGTTTTGCCAACGTGTTTTTCATCGTCTACGCCAGCGCTTATGTGTGGGCGGCACTGCGCCAGTCCAACATGGCGCACAAACTGTTGGCGCTTGCCGGGGCGCTCAACGTGATCATGGGGGTGCGTGACTGGCTGGCGATCCGCATCAGCGGCGACCTGGGTACGAACACCTGGATTCCCTACAGCTCGGTATTGTTCGGGCTGGTGCTGGGCTACATCGCCGTCACGCGCTTTCGCGCGGCCAGCGCGCAGGCCCGCGACCTGCGCGCCAACCTGGAAGCACGCGTGCGGCTGAGGGAAGGCGAGTTGCAGCAGACCTATCAGAAGGTGGAAGACCTGGCGCGCGAACAGGCGCGTGTGGCCGAGCGCGCGCGCATTTTGCGCGACATGCACGACGGCGTGGGCTCGCACATCAGCTCGGCCATTCGCCAGCTCGAATCAGGCAAAGCCAGCTCAAAGGATGTGCTGCTGACCTTGCGCGACTCGCTGGACCACCTCAAGCTGACCATCGACTCCATGCATTTGCCGCCTGGCGACATCACCGCCTTGCTGGCTAACCTGCGCTACCGGCTGGAGCCGCGTTTTGCGGCCATGGATGTAAAGCTGCAATGGAATGTGGACCTGATCGAGCCTGTGGCGCGGCTGGACGGCGGCGCCATGCGCCAGCTGCAGTTCATGGTGTTTGAAGCTCTGTCCAATGTGTTGCAGCATGCCCGGGCCAGTGTGCTCAGCATTGAGGCGCACGCCACGGCCAGCGGCGCGCTGCTACGCATCATTGACAACGGCCGGGGGTTTGATCCGGCCATTCCGTTGCGCAAGGGGCTGCAGTCCATGCACGATCGCGCTGCTGCCATTGGCGCGCAGTTGTGCGTGACAAGCGGCGCGACGGGCACGCAGGTCGAAGTCCGGCTGGAATAAACGCTGGTACCAGACCCTCCTGGCCGCCCTGGCGCGGGATAATCACGGCCATGGCAGCCGTACTTGAAAAACCCTCCCTGTGGCACCGCGCCTCGCCCATGCTGCATGGCTTTGACGGGCCACTGGCGTTTGCCATCTTCCTGCTGGCCTGCGCCGGGCTGCTGACCATGTATTCGTCGGGCTTTGACCATGGCTCGCGATTCATCGACCACGGCCGCAACATGCTGATCGCCGGCGTCATCATGTTTGTGGTGGCGCAGGTGCCGCCGCAGCGGCTCATGAGTTTTGCCGTGCCCCTGTACACGGTAGGCGTGGCCTTGCTGATTGCGGTGGCGATTTTTGGCATCACCAAGAAGGGGGCCAGGCGCTGGCTGAACCTGGGCGTCACCATTCAGCCCAGCGAAATTCTCAAGATCGCCATGCCGCTGATGCTGGCCTGGTGGTTCCAGAAACGCGAAGGCCAGTTAAGGCCGCTTGATTTTCTGGTGGCAGGCGTGCTGCTGGCGGTGCCAGTGGGGCTGATCATGCGGCAGCCCGATCTGGGTACGGCCATTTTGGTGCTGGTGGCTGGCGTCTCGGTCATTTTCTTTGCGGGGCTTAGCTGGAAGCTTGTGCTGCCGCCGGTGGCGCTGGGGATTCTGGTGGTGGTGCTGGTCATTACTTTTGAACCCCAGCTGTGCGCCGATGGCGTACGCTGGCCTGTGCTGCACGACTACCAGCAGCAGCGCATCTGCACCCTGCTGGACCCGAGCCGCGACCCGCTGGGCAAGGGGTTTCACATCATCCAGGGGATGATCGCGATCGGCGCTGGCGGCCTCACCGGCAAGGGCTTCATGCAGGGGACGCAGACGCACCTGGAGTTCATCCCCGAGCGCACCACGGACTTCATCTTTGCAGCTTTTTCCGAGGAGTTCGGGCTGCTGGGCAATCTCTTTTTGATTGCATCTTTCATCTTTCTCGTCCTGCGGGGGCTGGCCATTGCGCTTGAAGCGCCCACATTGTTCTCCCGGCTGCTGGCGGGGGCGATCACGCTCATCTTTTTCACCTATGCATTTGTGAATATGGGCATGGTCAGCGGCATCCTGCCGGTGGTGGGCGTGCCGCTGCCCTTCATCAGTTATGGCGGTACGGCCATGGTGACGCTGGGGATGGGGCTGGGGATCCTCATGTCGATCGCCAAGTCCAAACGGCTGGTGCAGTCATGAGGGGTGCGGACAGCACGGTTGTCTCTTCCATGACGGTTGGCCAGGCCGGCACTGTCGGTATCGTCGGCGTGGGCAACATGGGCGGGGGCATGACGGCCAACCTGCTTGGCAGAGGTTGGGCCGTGCAGGTTTGTGATGTCGATCTGGTGAAGGTGAAGGAATGTGAGGCGTTGGGCGCGGTGCCCTGTGCCACGCCTGCAGCTGCCGCTGCCAGTGCAGGCGCCTTGATCATTTGTGTGGTGGACGCTGCGCAGTCAGCCGAGGTGCTGTTCGGCAAAGACGGCGCGGCAGCCGCCATGCAGCCG
Organism: Ramlibacter sp.; assembly: GCA_014376765.1. Lineage (GTDB taxonomy): Bacteria > Pseudomonadota > Gammaproteobacteria > Burkholderiales > Burkholderiaceae_C > JACMQX01. Next base: position 4,571 of record JACMQX010000070.1, read on the forward strand.
GGCGGCACCGTGGTGTTGTGCCCGACCATCTCGCCGCTGGACGTGGAGTCGCTGTCGGCCCGCCTTCTGGCGCTGGGCATGGATGTGGTGGATGCGCCCATGTCTGGCGGCCCGGCGCGTGCGCGCGACGGCAGCATGAGCCTGATGGTGGCCTGCGCGAACGCGGTGTTTGCGCGCCAGCAGCCCCTGCTTGAGGCCTTGTCCAGCAAGCTGTTTCGCATCAGCCAGCGGCCCGGCGACGGCGCGCGGACCAAGCTGGTCAACAACCTGCTGGCCGGCATCAACCTGTCTGGCGCGGCAGAGGCGCTGGCCATGGCGCAGGCCATGGGCCTGGACCTGGCAAAAACGCTGGACGTGATCGAGCAGTCCAGCGGGCAAAGCTGGATCGGAACGGACCGCATGCGCCGGGCGCTGGCGGGCGACTATGCGCCGCGTGCCCATGTGACGCTGCTGGAGAAAGACACGCGGCTGGCGGTGGAGGCGGCTGCGGCGGCGGGCTTTACCGGGCCGCTGGGCGGCCATGCGGCGCGCCTGTTCGCGCTGGCGCACGAGGCGGGTTTCGCGGCTGACGACGATGCCGCGCTGTTCAAGTTGCTGGGCAGGAAAGCAGGGTCGTCGCTCCCTCCCCCAACGGGGAAAGAAGCCAAGACCTAGAATGTTCCGATGATCTCTCGCGAACCCACCATTGAACGCCTCGCCATTGCCCGCAGCCTGCTGCTGGAGCCTTTCGGCCTGGATGAAACCCACCTCTCACGCGCCCTGTCTGAAATCACGGCGCACAAGGTCGACGACGCCGACCTGTACTTCCAGTACACCCGCAGCGAGGGCTGGAGCCTGGAAGAGGGCATCGTCAAGACCGGCTCCTTCAGCATCGACCAGGGCGTGGGCGTACGGGCCGTAAGCGGCGAGAAAACCGCCTTTGCCTACTCCGACGATATTTCCGAAGCCTCTTTGCTGGACGCGGCCCGCACGGTGCGCTCCATCTCTTCGGCCGCGCAAAGCCGCAAGGCCAAAGTCCCCACGCAGCGTATCGCCTCGAGCCGCTCGCTGTACAACGGGCTGGACCCGATCGCCTCGCTGGACAGCGCGGCCAAGATTGCGCTGCTGGGCCGTGTCGAGCAACTGGCGCGCGCCAAAGACCCGCGCGTGGCGCAGGTGATGGCGGGCCTGGCCAGTGAATATGACGTGGTCATGGTGGCCCGCGCTGACGGCACGCTGGCGGCTGACGTGCGGCCGCTGGTGCGCCTGTCCGTCACCGTCATTGCCGAGCAGAATGGCCGCCGCGAAATGGGCTCGGCTGGTGGCGGCGGGCGCTTTGGCCTGGCTTACTTTGACGAAGCCCGCATCACTGAATACGTGAACGAGGCCGTCAAGGCCGCACTCACCAACCTGGAAGCCCGGCCTGCGCCGGCCGGCGAGATGACTGTGGTGCTTGGTCCGGGTTGGCCCGGCATCCTGCTGCACGAGGCCATAGGCCACGGGTTGGAGGGTGACTTCAACCGCAAGGGCTCCAGCGCCTTCAGCGGCCGCATCGGCCAGCGGGTTGCGGCCAAGGGCGTGACGGTGCTGGACGACGGCACCATCACCGACCGCCGCGGCTCGCTCAATGTGGACGACGAGGGCAATACCTCTCAGCGCAATGTGCTGATTGAAGACGGTATTTTGAAGGGCTACATCCAGGATTCGATGAATGCACGGCTGATGGGCGTGAAGCCCACCGGCAACGGCCGCCGCGAAAGCTATGCGCACATCCCGATGCCGCGCATGACCAACACCTACATGTTGGGCGGGGACAAGGAACCAGCGGAGGTGATTGCCAGCATCAAGAAGGGCCTGTACGCCAGCAACTTTGGCGGCGGGCAGGTGGACATCACCTCGGGCAAGTTCGTGTTCTCGGCCAGCGAGGCGTTCTGGGTCGAGAACGGCAAGATCCAGTACCCGGTCAAGGGCGCCACCATTGTGGGCAACGGCCCGGACGCCCTGACGCGCGTAACCATGATCGGCAACGACATGAAGCTCGACAGCGGCGTGGGCACCTGCGGCAAGGAAGGGCAGAGCGTGCCGGTGGGCGTGGGGCAGCCGACTTTGCGGATTGATGGCTTGACCGTAGGCGGCACGGCATAACACCAAAGGGCTGGCATGACTTCTCGACTGACCATTGATCCGTCGACGCAGCTTCCCAGCATCAACACCTTTGGCGACCTGAGCCACTTCCTTCGCTCGGCCGTCGCTGACGAAGAAGCCCAGCAACTAGGCGAAAGCATGAGCATACTGGCCTCGCACATCGAGGCCATCGTCGCCGGCCACAAGCTCAACACCGAGCGCAGCTACATCGCCCCCTTGCTGATGGACTTGATGACCATCTTGCGGGAACACCGGGCGCTGGTCATCGGCCTCAGCCCAGCCTGGCGCGGGCTGTATGAATACGCGTCCTACCTTGCAGCGCTGAACAACTTCCGCCTGATGCTCGGCAACTGGCTTCTGGAGGGCAAGGGCAAGAAAATGGAAGTCATCGCCGGTGCCGACTTCGAGCTAGTGGCCTGGCGCACCCTGGGCGAGGGCATGCTGCTGGTCGACATGTACGACCAGTGGCGCGGGCAGGAGCAGCAGGAGTCGGGGCTGGCGGCGCTTGAAGACCCACGCCTGCAGCGCGCCCGGAACTGGTGGAACAAACTACGCGGCTGAAAAGCTGTGCTACATTCGAAAGCATGTTTTCAAGCCGCTTTTATTTTTTTGGTTACTTCTGGTTTTCGACCCATCCGGCGGTTGAGAGATCTGTACGTACCTGAAGAAAAGCGCACAGAATTCACAAAAACCGCCGGACACCCCGGCGGGTTTTTTATGCCCGTTTCCCCATCTTGAAGGAGCCTGTTCCATGAATGCCAAAGCCACCGCCGCCGACACCTGGTATGCGCACAACGTCGAAAAAACCAGCCAGACCGACGACGAACGCATCAAGGACATCACCGTGCTCCCTCCTCCTGAACACCTGATCCGCTTTTTCCCGATTGCGGGTACGCCGGTCGAGACGCTGATCACCAGCACCCGCCGCAACATCCACAACATCATCGCCGGCCAGGATGACCGGCTGCTGGTGGTGATCGGGCCCTGCTCGATCCACGACCCGATGGCTGCGCTGGAATACGCCCGCCGGCTCATGGCGCAGCGCAGCAAGTACGCCGGCACGCTGGAGATCGTGATGCGCGTTTACTTCGAGAAGCCGCGCACGACGGTGGGCTGGAAGGGGTTGATCAATGACCCCTATCTGGACGAGAGCTTCCGTATCGACGAGGGCCTGCGCATTGCCCGCCAACTGCTGATCGAGATCAACCGCCTGGGCCTGCCGGCGGGCAGCGAGTTCCTGGACGTGATCTCGCCGCAGTACATCGGCGACCTGATCTCGTGGGGCGCCATCGGTGCACGGACCACTGAAAGCCAGGTGCACCGCGAACTGGCCTCGGGCCTATCGGCGCCCATCGGCTTCAAGAACGGTACGGACGGCAACATCCGCATCGCCACCGACGCCATTCAGGCCGCGGCGCGCGGGCACCACTTCCTGTCGGTCCACAAGAACGGCCAGGTCGCCGTTGTGCAAACCAACGGCAACAAGGACTGTCACGTGATCCTGCGTGGCGGCAAGGCGCCCAACTATGACGCTGCCAGCGTGGGCGCAGCCTGCAAGGAGCTGGAGGCCGCCAAATTGCCAGGCACGCTGATGGTGGACTGCAGCCACGCCAACAGCAGCAAGCAGCACGAGCGGCAGGTGGAGGTGTCGCGCGACATCGCAGCCCAGGTCGCAGGCGGTTCGCGGCAGGTGTTTGGTTTGATGGTCGAGAGCCACCTCAGCCCAGGCGCTCAGAAGTTCACACCCGGCAAAGACGACTCGGCCACGCTGGAATACGGCAAGAGCATCACCGATGCCTGCATCGGCTGGGACGATTCGCTCAGAGTGCTGGACATCCTGTCGGATGCGGTGAAGGTCCGCCGCGAACGCTAGGGTTGCCGCGGTATAGAGCCATGTTGGCGTTGAACTGACGCCAGCGCCTCCAGCAGCTTCGCATGGATGCCGCCAAAGCCCCCATTGCTCATGCACAGCACCTGATCTCCCGGCCGGGCCTCCTGGCTGACCTGTGCCACCAGCGCGTCTATCGTGTCGGCCACCACAGCCTTGGCGCCCATGGGCGCCAGCGTCTCCCGGGCGTCCCAGCCCAGCCCGCCACCGTGGCAAAAGGCAAGGTCCGCCTGCTCCAGGCTCCAGGGCAGTTGGGCCTTCATGGTGCCCAGCTTCATGGTGTTGCTGCGCGGCTCGAACACGGCGAGGATGCGCGTTCCTCCTTCCAAGGTGCGGCGCAGGCCGTCGATGGTGGTGCGGATGGCGGTGGGGTGGTGGGCAAAGTCGTCATACACGGTGATGCCGTTGACGGCGCCGCGCACTTCCATGCGCCGCTTGACGTTGTGGAACACGCCCAGCGCGGCTGCGGCGCGTTCTGGCGAGACGCCTACATGGTCTGCCGCCGCAATCGCGGCCAGGGCATTGAGCTGGTTGTGCACGCCCGACAGCGGCCAGCTGACGGATGCCACCGTTTGGCCCTGACGTAACACTGCAAACTGTCCGGGCTCACCCTGCGCGGTGAAGTCGCTCACTGCGGCGCCGAAGCTGCGGACTTCACTCCAGCACCCCTTGTGCAGCACCCGCGCGAGGCTTTCTTCCAGGCCATTGACCACAATGCGGCCCGATGCAGGGACCGTTCGCACCAGGTGGTGAAACTGCCGCTCGATGGCGGGGAGGTCGTCAAAAATATCGGCGTGGTCAAACTCCAGGTTGTTCAGAATTGCCGTACGCGGGCGGTAATGCACGAATTTGCTGCGCTTGTCGAAAAAGGCGGTGTCGTATTCATCGGCCTCGATCACAAAGCACCGACCTTTGCCAAGGCGGGCAGACACACCAAAATTCATTGGCACGCCGCCTACGAGAAAGCCGGGTTCGAGTCCGGCATGGTCAAGCACCCAGGCGAGCATGGAGGTGGTTGTGGTCTTGCCGTGGGTGCCGGCCACGGCCAGCACATGGCGGCCCTGCAGCACGTTTTCAGCCAGCCACTGCGGCCCGCTGTTGTAGGGCAGGCCGGCGTCAAGAATGGCTTCCATCAGCGGGTTGCCGCGCGACACCACATTGCCCACGACCCAGACGTCGGGTTTGAGCGCCAGCTGGTCGGCGCCAAATCCCTCGATGAGGTCGATACCCAAGGCCCTCAGCTGGTCGCTCATCGGTGGGTAAACGCCGGCATCGCAGCCGGTGACTTTGTGCCCTGCCTCACGGGCCAATGCGGCGACGCCGCCCATGAAGGTGCCGCAGATCCCCAGTATGTGTATGTGCATGAGGAGATTATTACGTCCCCCGCCGGGCCCTTGGCGCGTTTACGCCTTGAACTGTTCGCGCAGCTTCATCTTCCAGAACTTGCCGGTTGAGGTCCGCGGGACGGCGTCGATGAATTCATAGCGCTCCGGCAACTGCCACTTGGCAAAGCTGTGCTTGAGCAGATGCGTGTTGAAGTCCTGCGGCGTCGCAACCTGGCCGGGTTTGAGCACGACGCAGGCTAGCGGCCGCTCGCTCCACTTTTCATCAGGAATGGCAATCACCGCAGCCTCGGCAACGGCCGGGTGCGCCATCAGCGCGTTTTCCAGGTCCACCGAGCTGATCCATTCACCACCGGACTTGATCAGGTCCTTGGTGCGGTCGGTGATGCGCACAAAACCCAGCTCGTCCACCGAGGCGACATCGCCTGTGCGCAGCCAGCCGTCGTCCGTGAACTTCTCGGCATCGACCGGTACCTCGTGGTAGCTGGCGGTAATGAAAGGCCCCTGCACCTGGATCTCGCCCACGCTCTTGCCGTCCCAGGCCTGGTCGGTGCCGTCGTCACCTCGCACCCGCAGATCCACCAGCGGGACGGGCACGCCCGCCATGGCAGCGCGGCGGTAGCGTTCGTCGGCATCGGCGCCGCGCAATTCGGCGCGCGGATAAGAGATGGTGCAAACAGGTGAGGTTTCAGTCATCCCCCAGCCTTGCAGGATCCAGATGCCGTGCCGGTCAAAAGCGCGGATCAGCGACTCGGGCACTGCCGCGCCGCCCACCAGGGACTTCATGCCGCTTGGCAGGGCCCAGCGGCCCTTGTTGGGCGAGCCATCGGCCTGCGCGGCGTCATAGGTCTGGATCAGGCTCATCCATATGGTCGGCACGCCCAAGGCCAGCGTCGGCGGCTCCTGTTTGATCAGGTCCAGCAGGTCGTCCGGATGCAGGTGCGGGCCGGGAAAGACCAGCTTCACGCCCATCATCACCGCGCCGTAAGGCATGCCCCAGCAGTTGGCGTGGAACATGGGCGTGACGGGCAACACCACGTCGGTGCCGCGCAGGCCCCAGAAGTCGCCCAGGCTGGCCACCAGTGTGTGCAGGATGGTGGAGCGGTGTGAATACACCACGCCCTTGGGCCGTCCGGTGGTGCCCGAGGTGTAGCACATGGCCACCGGGTCGTTTTCGTCATGCGGCGCATAGGTGAAGGTGTCGGGGCTGGCAGCGGCCAGCAGCGCGTCGTAGTCAGTGAACTCTGGGGCGACCCTGGCGCCGGAAAACGAAAACACGATGACTTTCTCGAACTTGTAAAGGTGCTCGATCTGGCGGTACAGCGGCAGCAATACGTCGTCGATCACCAGGAACCTGTCCTTGGCGTTGCCGGCAATCCAGCCGATTTCGTCCGGCGACAGGCGCAGGTTGAGCGTGTGCATCACGCCGCCCGCAGCCGGGATGCCGAAATAGCATTCCAGGTGGGCATGGTGGTTCCAGCAGAGCGTGGCCACCCTGTCGCCCTTTTGCAGCCCCAGGCCCTGCAGGGCTGAGGCCAGGCTGCGGGTGCGGCGGTAAAACTCGCCATAGCTGTGCCGCCTGAGCGTCTTGTCCGGCAGGCGCGAGACGATCTCGTTGCCGGAAAACAGTGTGCCGGCGCGCTCAAGCAAGTGGTTGAGCGACAGCGGCAGGTTCATCATCGTGGCCTGCATGGAAGACATCTCCTGGGGTTGGGTTGTGCAAACACTCTACGGGCCTGCGACCTTGTAAACAATGCAGAATCACCCTCAATGGAAACGCTGAAAAACGAAATCGCCGCCACCACCGCGCGCATCGTGGTGGAAGAGGGGCTGGAATACGGCCCGGCCAAGCGGCGCGCGGTCAAGGAAATGGGCCTGCCCGCCCGCACCGCCTTGCCCGCCAACGACGAGATTGAAGACGCGGTGCGCGAGTACATCGACCTGTTTTGCGCCGACACCCAGCCCCGTGAACTGGCCGCCCTGCGCACGCTGGCGTTGACCTGGATGGACCGCATGCGGGACTTCCGGCCTTACCTGGCCGGGGCGGTCTGGCACGGAACGGCAACACGGCTGTCCGACATCTACATCCAGCTGTTTTGCGACGACCCCAAGTCAGCCGAGATTGCGCTCATTGACCACAACGTGGCCTATGAGCCCCGTACGGTCAGGGGTTTCCATGGAGAATCTGTGGAGGCGCTCAGCCTGTCCAGCGCAAGCCGGGAACTGGGCGAGGCGATCGGGGTGCACCTCATGGTGTATGACCTGGACGACATGCGTGGCGCCCTGAAGCCCGACGCCAAAGGCCGCAGCCCGCGCGGTGACGAAGCCGCAGTGCGCCGGCTGTTGCAGGAAACAACATGACGAATGAAGTAGTTGATTGCCCCCCCGGAAGCGAACCTTCAAGCGTTGCGCAGCCCGGTCGCCGGATTGCATTGCAGGCAGGTATCGCAATTGCCGCAGGTTTGGCCGGTGCGGGCGCAGCCTGGTGGAAATTCCAGCCTAACGGCGGTGATGCCAATGCCGCCGCTGCAGCACTGTGGGCAATGAATTTCGAAACGCCAGCCGGCGCGCCGCTTTCCATGGCCGCCTTGCGCGGCAAACCGCTGCTGATCAACTTCTGGGCCACATGGTGCCCGCCTTGTGTCGAGGAAATGCCGCTATTGGACAGCTTTTATCGCAAAAACAGCAGTAAAAGCTGGCAAGTGGTTGGTTTGGCCATTGACCAGCCTAGTGCGGTCCGGCAGTTCCTGACCCGCACGCCGGTCACTTTTCCGGTAGGCATGGCGGGTCTCAACGGGACAGAGCTGGGCCGGACGCTGGGGAACTCGGCCGGTGGCCTGCCCTTTTCCGTCGTGTTCAAGGCAGATGGCAGGCTGGCGCACCGTAAAATGGGCAAACTGTCAGATGAAGACCTGCAGCAGTGGGCCATGGCCGCATAGCGATTCCTCGTCTCGGATCCGCACCAATGCGCATTACCTGCTTGTCTACATAAACCCTATTTAAAAAGAAGAAGCGCGCTTTTAGCGTTAATTTGATGTAAATTCCCGCTTCTATCGTTGGAGCCTCCTATGGATTTACGCAAACTGAAGACCTTGATTGACCTGGTGTCCGAATCCAATGTGTCGGAGCTGGAGATCACCGAAGCCGAGGGAAAAGTTCGCATTGTCAAAGGCGGTGGCGCCATGGTCCAGCAGTATGCGCCGGCGCCCGGCGCGCAGGCTGCAGCGCCCGTTGTTGCTGCACCCGTTGCCATAGCTGCGCCGGTGGTCGAAGCGCCAGCCGGTCATACCGTCAAGTCTCCCATGGTGGGTACGTTTTACCGCTCGGCCAGTCCAGGCGCCAAGGCGTTTGTCGAGATCGGTGCTGTCGTCAAGGAGGGCGACACCATCTGCATCATCGAAGCGATGAAGATCCTCAACGAGATCGAGGCCGACAAGTCTGGCACGATTGCCCGGATCCTGTGCGAGAACGGGCAGGCGGTCGAGTACGGTCAGCCGCTCTTCGTCATCGAGTGAAGGACCAGGCGCCCACTCATGTTTAAAAAGATACTTGTAGCGAACCGCGGCGAAATCGCCCTGCGGATCCAGCGCGCCTGCCGCGAGATGGGCGTCAAGGCCGTGATGGTGTATTCAGAGGCTGACCGTGAAGCCAAGTACGTCAAGCTGGCCGAAGAGGCCGTCTGCATCGGCCCCGCCCCCTCGTCCCTGAGCTACCTCAATATGCCGGCCATCATCTCGGCTGCCGAGGTGACCGATGCAGAAGCCATCCACCCCGGCTACGGTTTTTTGAGCGAGAACGCCGACTTTGCCGAGCGGGTTGAAAAAAGCGGCTTTCAGTTCATCGGCCCCACGCCCGAGAACATCCGCATGATGGGCGACAAGGTCTCTGCCAAGCAGGCCATGATCAAGGCGGGCGTGCCCTGCGTGCCCGGCTCTGAAGGCGAATTGCCCGACGACGCTGCGACGATCCGGCGCACGGCCAAGGCGGTGGGCTACCCCGTCATCATCAAGGCGGCGGGCGGCGGTGGCGGGCGTGGCATGCGCGTGGTCCATACCGAGGCGGCGCTCATCAACGCGGTGCAGATGACCAAGGCGGAAGCGGGCGCGGCCTTCGGCAACCCGGCGGTCTACATGGAAAAATTCCTGCAGAACCCACGCCACGTCGAAATCCAGATACTGGCCGACAAGCACAAGAACGCCGTCTACCTGGGCGAGCGGGACTGCTCCATGCAGCGGCGTCATCAGAAGGTGATCGAAGAAGCGCCAGCGCCGGGCATTCCGCGCAAGGTGATCGAAAAAGTGGGTGAACGCTGCGTGGCGGCCTGCAAGAAGATCGGCTACCGGGGGGCCGGCACCTTCGAGTTTCTGTATGAAAACGGCGAGTTTTATTTCATTGAAATGAACACCCGGGTGCAGGTCGAGCACCCGGTGACCGAACTGATCACCGGCGTGGATATCGTGCGCACCCAGATCATGGTGGCCGCTGGCGAGCGGCTGCCTTTTACCCAGCGCGATATCGTCATCCGGGGTCATGCCATTGAATGCCGGGTCAATGCGGAGGATGCCTACAAGTTCGTGCCCTCGCCCGGCCGCATCACCATGTGGCATGCACCCGGTGGTCCGGGCGTGCGGGTGGACTCGCATGTCTACACCAATTACTTCGTCCCGCCCAATTACGACTCGATGATCGGCAAGATCATTGTGCATGGCGACACGCGTGACCAGGCCCTGGCCCGTATGCGCACTGCGCTGGCCGAGACGGTGGTGGAGGGCATCAACACCAACATCCCGTTGCACAGGGAGCTGATGGTCGATGCCAAGTTCATGACGGGCGGCACCAACATCCATTACCTGGAAGAGTGGCTCTCGCAACACAAGCGATGAAGGCGGGACATCGTGTTTGAACTAAGTCTGATGTGCGCCGAGGACAAGGTCGAAGCTTTGAGTGACGCGCTGGATGCGCTGGACGCGCTCAGCGTGTCGGTGGAAGACGCCGATGCGCAGACGGATGCGGAACAGGCGCTCTTTGGCGAGCCGGGCATGCCGCCGCCCAAGGATGGGTGGCAGCGCTCGCGGGTGCAGGCGCTGTTTGCAACGGAGGCACTGGCCCATGAAGCGGCTGTGGTGCTGGCCGCACAGGATTTTTTTGCCGGTTGCCGTGTGCTTGCCATGGGACCGGTGCCGGATCAGGATTGGGTGCGGCTTACGCAGTCCCAGTTCGCGCCGGTGGAGATCACGCCAGAATTCTGGATCGTGCCAACCTGGCATGAACCGCCGGCGCAGGCCACCACCATCATCCGGCTTGACCCGGGCCTGGCCTTTGGCACGGGCACCCACCCAACCACACGCATGTGCCTGCGCTGGATCGCGCGCCACGGCGTGGCGGGCCAGCGCGTGCTCGACTACGGTTGCGGCTCCGGCATCCTTGCCATAGGCGCAGCGAAGTTCGGCGCGACTGAAGTTGATGCGGTCGACATCGACGAGGCGGCGGTGGAGTCCACTCAACTCAATGCGGCAGCCAATGAGGTGGTGCTCCATTCGGGCCTGCCGGACAAGGCCTCTGGTACCTACCAGACGGTGCTGGCCAACATCCTCGCGTCACCACTCAAAGTCCTGGCGCCGCTTCTCGTGTCCCACGTAGCAACAGGCGGCTCGCTGGTGCTGGCGGGCATTCTGGAGCGCCAGACGGATGAGTTGAAAACCGCCTATGCCCCCTGGTGCGCACTCGAGGTGGCCGACACGGAAGACGGCTGGATATTGATGACCGCCCGACGCTGAAACTCGCGCCGCCGGGCCCTACAATCCTGTATCGATGAGCCTGATCACACGCTGCCCTGCCTGCGGGACGATGTTCAAAGTCGTGCCCGACCAACTCAGGATCTCTGATGGGTGGGTGCGCTGTGGTCACTGCGCCGAGGTGTTCGATGCCTCCGCCCATTTGCTGGAAGACGCACCCGTTTTCGCAGTGCCCAGCCCGCCCGCACCTGCCTACAAGCAAGCGCCCGCCTACGACGCCGCTTACAACGCCGCCTACAACCAGGCGCCTGCTCATAACCAGGCGCCTGCCGTCCAGCCAGCGCACGGAATCCCTTCCAACAACCCGGAGCGCCAGGGCGCCACGTCGAGTTTCAGCGACAGCCAGGTGGACCGCAATCTCTACCAGTTACTGGCCGAGGACTATGCGCCCGATTCGGTGCTGCCGGTCGGGACACCTGCAGCAGGTGCGCCGGCGGCACTTGATCAGCCATCCGATCAGCCTGCCGATCAGGCAGTACCTGTAAGACCAAGCCGCCCGGCGCGGCTGGATGACGCCGATACGGACGACGAGCCGGACTCGCAGCTCTCTGAATCCACGCTCGAGAGTGTTTCTTTCGTGCGCGACGCACGGCGCAAGGCCTTTTGGCGCCGGCCGGCAGTGCGTGCGGTGCTGGCCATCGTTGCGCTTGCGCTTCTGGGTGTGCTCGGCGTGCAGGTGGCTGTCCAGGAACGCGATCGCATCGCCGCAATAGAGCCGCGCACCAGGCCATGGTTGCAGCAGTTGTGCCTGCACCTGCAGTGCAGCGTCGCGCCGCTGCAGCAGATTGAATCCCTGGTGATCGACAGCTCCAGCTTCAGCAAGCTGCGCACCGACACCTACCGCCTGAGCTTCACCGTCAAGAACAACGCACCGGTCGCGCTGGCCATGCCCGCGATCGAGCTGGCCTTGACCGACTCGGGCGACCAGCCCGTGTTGCGCCGCGTCCTCCTGCCCGCAGACCTGGGCGTGACCTCGCCGGTGCTGGCTGCGGGTGGCGAATGGACAGGCACTTTCCCGCTGGGCGTCAACGGGGCCGGTGCACGCATCGTAGGCTACCGGCTGCTGGCGTTCTACCCCTGATTTTTTAAACGACTCCACGCGAGGCAGAATTTATGGCAGCAGTAATTTGTGGCTCTTTGGCCTTTGACACCATCATGAACTTCGAGGGCCGGTTTGCCGAGCAGATCCTTCCCGACCAGCTCCACATCCTCAACGTGTCCTTCCTCGTGCCGAGCCTGCGGCGCGACTTTGGCGGTTGCGCCGGCAACATTGCCTACAGCCTCAAGCTGCTGGGTGGCGAGCCCCTGCCCATGGCCACTTTGGGCAGTGACGGCGCCAGCTACCTTGAGCGCCTGAAGACCCTGGGTATCAGCAGCGAGTTCGTGCGGCAGGTGAATGACACCTACACCGCGCAGGCCATGATCATGACCGACCGCGACAACAACCAGATAACCGCCTTTCACCCCGGCGCGATGATGCAGGCGCATGTGACGAAGGTTGCGCCGCGCGCTGACATCCGCCTGGGCATCGTCGCGCCGGACGGGCGCGACGCGATGCTGCAACACGCCGAGCAGTTCAAGGGGGCCGGCATTCCCTTCGTCTTTGATCCTGGTCAGGGCCTGCCGATGTTCGACGGCAAAGACCTCGCGCACTTCATCGATCTGGCCGACTGGGTCACGGTGAACGACTATGAAGGCAAGATGCTCAGCGAGCGCACGGGCCTTTCCAGCGCCGACATCTCGCGCCGCGTGAAGGGCTTGGTCGTCACGCTGGGCGCAGAGGGTTGCGAGGTCTGGGTCGAAGGCCTGAAGACGCTGGTGCCCCCGGTCAAGGCGCAATCCGTGGTCGACCCGACGGGCTGCGGCGACGCCTGGCGCGGCGGCCTGCTGTTTGGCCTTGAGCGCGGTTGGCCGCTGGCAAAGTGCGCCGCACTTGGCAACCAGATTGGCGCCATCAAGATCGCCAATCGCGGCCCGCAAAACTACACGCTGGATTTGAAGGCACTGGGCGTCTAAAACAAAAAGCCCGACACCTTTCGATGTCGGGCTTGAAGCGGTAAACCGCTTTGCCGATGCTTGCCGATTAAGGCTTGCTTGCCGTAGGAAACGGCCAGGCTGCTTGCGGGTTCAGAGTTGTCTGAGCCGCGGGGGCAGCAGGGGCAGGGGCTGCCTTGGGAGCAGCGGGTGCTTTCGCGGCTTTCTTGGCAGCGGGCTTTTTCGCGGCTTTCTTGGCGGCCGGCTTTTTGGCAGCTTTCTTGGCAGCAGGCTTTTTCTTGGCAGGGGCCTTTTTGGCAGCTGCTTTCTTCGCAGGAGCCTTCTTCGCCGCCGCCTTCTTCGCAGGCGCCTTCTTGGCTGCTGCCTTCTTCGCAGGAGCCTTCTTCGCCGCCGCCTTCTTCGCAGGAGCCTTCTTCGCAGCAGCCTTCTTGGCCGGAGCCTTCTTGGCGACTACCTTCTTCGCAGGAGCCTTCTTCGCTGCTACCTTTTTGGCCGGAGCCTTTTTAGCAGCAGTTACCTTTTTGGCCGGAGCCTTCTTCGCAGCGGCCTTCTTAGCGGCCGGTTTTTTCGCAGTTGCCATTTTCATTCTCCTTGATCAAGTTGCAAAGAGCACTTCATGCTTGTTGGATTGCATGAAGCGATTCATGGTGTTGGGGACTTGGCCCAGCACTATGAACACGGGAGCACAGCCCGACGCCCGGCTCTTGCGGCCTGGTCTGTCGTTCTGCGCGATTCTTGAACTCATTTTTTCTTCTTCAGTCTTCAATCCCAGGAAAGCGCGCCACCCGACTGGTACTCAATCACCCGGGTTTCAAAGAAATTGCGCTCTTTCTTCAGGTCAATCATTTCGCTCATCCAAGGGAACGGATTCTCTTCGTTCGGGAACAGTGCCTCAAGGCCGATCTGCGTCGCGCGCCGGTTGGCGATGTAGCGCAGGTAGCCCTTGAACATGGATGCGTTCATGCCCAGCACACCGCGGGGCATGGTGTCTTCAGCGTATTTGTATTCAAGCTCGACCGCCTTGCGGAACAGCTCGTTGATCTCGGCCTTGAACTCGGCTGTCCACAGCTGCGGGTTTTCCAGCTTGAGCTGGTTGATCAGGTCGATACCGAAATTGCAGTGCATGGACTCATCGCGCAGGATGTACTGGTACTGCTCGGCCGCTCCCGTCATCTTGTTCTGGCGGCCCAGTGCCAGGATCTGCGTGAAGCCGACGTAGAAGAACAGGCCTTCCATCAGGCAGGCAAATACGATCAGCGATTTGAGCAGCGTCTGGTCGGCCTCATGCGTTCCGGTCTTGAAGTTCGGGTTGCTGATGGCTTCGATGAACGGAATCAGGAACTGGTCTTTTTCGCGGATCGACTGGATCTCGTTGTAGGCGATGAAGATCTCGCTCTCGTCCAGGCCGAGCGACTCCACGATGTACTGGTAGGCATGCGTGTGAATGGCTTCTTCAAAGGCCTGGCGCAGCAGGAACTGCCGGCATTCGGGCGCGGTGATGTGGCGGTAGGTGCCCAGCACGATATTGTTGGCGGCCAGCGAGTCAGCGGTGACAAAGAAGCCGAGGTTGCGCTTGATGATGCGGCGCTCGTCTTCGGTCAGACCGTTCGGGTCTTTCCACAACGCGATGTCGCGCGTCATGTTCACTTCCTGCGGCATCCAGTGGTTGGCACAGGTAGCAAGATACTTTTCCCAGGCCCACTTGTATTTGAACGGCACCAGCTGGTTGACGTCGGTCTGGCCGTTGATGATTCGCTTGTCTGCTGCGTTGACGCGCCGGCCTGGGGTGGCGGGCTTAAGTGCAGCGACGGTGGCCGCTGCATGTGCGGATGCCAACGGCATAAGGGCCGAGGCAATCGGCATCACGGCGCCGTCGTCAAGCACACGCATCGCGGGTTGCGACGCTTTGATTGAAGCAGCAGATGTATGGGTCGCCGGTAAAGTCTGGAGTGAAAGACCCACCTCACGGTTGTCGAACAAACCGCTATTCAATGGTGTTGGCGATGAGGGCTTGACTTCTTCGTCCCAGGTCAGCATAAGTTTTCCAGTGTGCAGATTATGTGAGCAGTGATGCGAAATGAAAAGTATTCATTCACATCACTGCGAAAATTTGTTGCTCAATTGCATCGCAATTCTTCTCGTGATGCATCGCAATTCTTCTCGTAGTGCATCGCGATTCTTCTTGCGATGCATCGCGATTTTTTTCGCGCGATGCATCCTTCACTGACACGCCTCGCAGGTCGGATCATCGACGCCGCAAAACGCAATGTCGGTCGCAGGTGATGCCGCCAGCAATTGCGCTTGCGCAGCCGCTGCAGCGGCATCAAGCGCGTTCATTTTTGCCGGTGCAGCACTCATATTCGATGCGCCGCCCGACGACACCGCGTTCATGCGGCCCGCCGTCACCGTTGATTTCTCTGCATGCGTAGCCGCCATGGTGCGCAGGTAATACGTGGTCTTCAAGCCTCGCACCCAGGCGAGCTTGTAGGTGTCGTCCAGCTTCTTGCCCGAAGCGCCGGCCATGTAGATGTTGAGCGACTGCGCCTGGTCAATCCATTTCTGGCGGCGCGCTGCGGCCTCCACCAGCCACTTGGTTTCCACTTCGAAGGCGGTGGCATACAGGGCCTTGATGTCGTTAGGCACGCGGTCGATGGGACGCAGCGAGCCGTCAAAGTGCTTGAGGTCCATGACCATCACGTCGTCCCACAGGCCCAGGCGCTTCAGGTCATGCACCAGGCGGCCGTTGATGACGGTGAACTCGCCCGACAGGTTTGACTTGACAGAGAGGTTGCCAAAGCAGGGCTCGATCGAAGCGTCCACGCCAATGATGTTGGAGATGGTGGCCGTGGGGGCGATCGCCACGCAGTTGGAATTGCGCATGCCGTCAGCCGCAATCTTCTTGCGCAGCGCTTCCCAGTCCATGGTGGAGGAATGGTCGACCTCCACATAACCGCCGCGCTCTTTGGCCAGCATTTCCAGCGTGTCCAGGGGCAGTACGCCCTTGTCCCACAGCGAGCCCTTGTAGCTGGCGTACTTGCCGCGCTCTTTGGCCAGTTCGGTGGAGGCCCAGTAAGCGTAGTAGCAGACGGCTTCCATCGACCTGTCGGCAAACTCCACCGCCGCATCGCTGGCGTAGGGAACGCGCAACTGGTACAGGCAGTCCTGGAAACCCATGATGCCCAAACCGACAGGGCGATGGCGCAGGTTGGAGTCGCGCGCCTTCTTGACGGCGTAGTAGTTCACGTCAATCACGTTGTCCAGCATGCGCATGGCGATATTGATCGTCTTCTTGAGCTTATCGTGGTCAACGCCGCCGTCCTTCAAGTGCTGCAGCAGGTTGACCGAGCCCAGATTGCACACAGCAGTCTCGGTGTCGCTGGTGTTCAGCGTGATCTCGGTGCACAGGTTGGATGAGTGCACCACGCCCACATGCTGCTGGGGCGAGCGGATGTTGCAGGCGTCCTTGAAGGTAATCCAGGGGTGGCCGGTCTCAAACAGCATGGTGAGCATCTTGCGCCACAGGTCAGCGGCCGGGATCTTGCGGGACGGCTTGATCTCGCCGCGCTCGGCCTTCTGCTCGTAGGCCACATAGGCCTTCTCGAAGGCCGCACCAAACAGGTCGTGCAGGTCGGGCACGTTGGAGGGGGAGAACAAGGTCCAGTCACCTTTTTCCATCACGCGGCGCATGAACAGGTCAGGAATCCAGTTGGCCGTGTTCATGTCGTGCGTGCGGCGGCGATCGTCGCCGGTGTTCTTGCGCAGCTCCAAGAACTCTTCAATGTCCAGGTGCCAGGTTTCCAGGTAAGTGCAGACCGCGCCTTTACGCTTGCCGCCCTGGTTCACGGCCACTGCGGTGTCATTCACCACCTTGAGGAAAGGCACAACGCCCTGCGACTCGCCATTGGTGCCTTTGATGTGGGAGCCCAGCGCGCGTACACGCGTCCAGTCATTGCCCAGGCCGCCGGCAAATTTGGACAGCAGGGCGTTTTCCTTGATGGACTCATAGATGCCGTCCAGGTCGTCCGGCACGGTGGTGAGATAGCAGCTGGACAGCTGCGAGCGCAGCGTGCCGGCGTTGAACAGCGTGGGCGTGCTGGACATGAAGTCAAACGACGACAGCACTTCATAGAACTCGATAGCGCGCGCTTCACGGTCAATCTCATTGAGCGACAGGCCCATGGCCACACGCATGAAGAAAGCCTGGGGCATTTCGATGCGGGTTTTGCGCACGTGCAGGAAGTACCGGTCATACAGGGTTTGCAGGCCAAGGTAGTCAAACGTCAGGTCGCGCTGGGGCTTGAGCGCGGCGCCCAGGCGCTTCAGGTCAAACTCGAGCAGCTTGTTGTCCAGCAGTTCGTTGTCCACACCCTTCTTGATGAACTGGGGGAAGTAGTCGGCGTAACGCTCGCCCATTTCTTCCTGGGCAACTTCGCCGCCCAGCACTTCGCGGCGGATGGTGTGCATCAGCAGGCGAGCCGTGACGTAGGTGTAGTCAGGGTCTTTTTCAATCAGCGTACGGGCCGCCAGGATGGACGCCTTGTAGACCTCGTCCACCGGCACGCCGTCATACAGGTTGCGCAGCGTCTCGGCAATGATCGGGTCCGGCTTGATGTCGTCGCCCAGGCCCGCGCAGGCGGAGGTGATGAGGCTGTTGACATGGGTCAGGTCCAGCTCGACCTTCTGGCCGCCGTCCATGACATACAGAACTGTGGGCTTGGGTGCGGCTTGCACGGACTTGGCGGCGCGCTCCTGCGAACGCTTCTCGCGGTACAGAACATAGGCGCGCGCGATCTCATGGTGGCCGCCGCGCATCAGGCCCAGCTCGACCTGGTCCTGCACGTCTTCAATATGGAAAGTGCCGCCGCCCGGGCGCGAGCGGATCATTGCGCGGATCACGGCTTGGGTCAGGCCGTCAACCGTTTCGCGCACGCTGGCTGAAGCCGCGCCCTGCGTGCCATGCACGGCCAGGAAGGCCTTCATCATGGCGATGGCGATCTTGTTGGGTTCAAACGGAACCACAGCGCCGTTGCGGCGGATGATCTGGTAATTGGCGAGGGGGTTGTTGGTAGAGCTGGCAGCCAGGGGGGTGCCGTGGACGATGGGGCTGGCGCCGTCCGTATGGGGGGTGCTCAAGGCAGATTGCATTGCGGTGTTCCTCTTGTTTCGCGATTCTTGTTGGGGTTTGCAGGACCCGGAGGTGAGCGTCCGGGTCTGTTTTCAGCGGTCGGCATTCACATCACTGACACACTATATCTAGGGTCTGTCGCGAATTCAAGCACTACCGGTAGTGTATCGCTGCAAAAACTGAAAGTTAGTTGATCAGCGCTCAGCCCGATGTAACACCATCGGGAAAACAGCTTGACGGCCAGCCCAGCGCGCGCTTCAATTGCGGCCATTCAAAGCCTGCGCCTGGATCGGCCTTGCGGCCTGGTGCGACATGCTCGTGCCCTGCAATATGCGCCACAGGCCAGGCCTGGGCGACAGCCGCACACAGATGCCCCAGGCATTCGTATTGCGCGTCTTCAAAGGCCAGGCCTTCCAGCCCTTCCAGTTCAATGCCCACCGAGTTGTCGTTGCAGTTGTCCCGGCCGCAGTAGCGGGACGTACCGGCATGCCAGGCCCGGTCCTCGCAACTGACAAACTGCCAGAGCTCGCCATTGCGCCGGATATAAAAATGCGCCGACACCTGCGCGCCCTTGATCTCGCCGAAGTAAGGGTGTGCCGACCAATCCAGTGTGTTGGTGAAGAGTTGCTGCACCTCGTTGCCGCCGTACTGGCCGGGCGGCAGGCTGATCGAATGGATAACGATGAGGTCTACTTTTGCGCCCGCCGGACGCGGTCCGAAATTGGGCGAGTCCAGCCGCCGCGCAAAACGGTACCAGCCGCCCTTCCACAGCGCGGCGGTGCAAGTCTCAGGCGGCGTCTTCATTGGGCTCGTCGCCAACCGGGGTCGAGATGTTGAGCCTGGCAATCCGGTAGCGGATCTGGCGCAGGCTCAAGCCCAGGCGCGTGGCTGTTGCCGTGCGGTTGAAGCCGGTATCGGTCAGGACCTTCACCAGAATCTCACGCTCCTGCTGGTCGAGGTAGGCCTGCAGGTCTTGCGGCACCGCAGCGCCCGCGCCATCGCCCAGCGCAAGGGCAGGTGGCGGCAGGAACACTTCTTGGCCGCCGCTGGATGTTGCCTGCGTCGGTGCGAAGTCCACTTGCAGTTCATCGCCATCACTGAGCGCCACAGCCCGGTGCAACAGGTTTTCCAGTTCGCGGACGTTGCCGTTGAGCGGATGCCGAAGCAGTTGCTCCAGCACCGCCGGCGACAGCACCGGCACCGGCATGCCGGAGTCCTGGGCGATGCGCGCCAGCAGGGCCTCGCACAGAGCGGGCAGGTCGCCCTTGCGCTCGCGCAGCGGCGGCAGCAGGATCTCGATCACGTTGAGCCGGTAATACAGGTCTTGGCGGAAGCGCCCCGCATTCACATCGGAGGCCAGGTCCTTGTGGGTGGCGCTCACGATGCGCACGTCCACCGAGTCTTCCTGCGTCGAGCCCAGGGATCGCACATTTCGCTCCTGGATGGCGCGCAGCAGCTTGGACTGCATCGCCAGCGGCAGGTCGCCGATCTCATCGAGAAACAGCGTGCCGCTGCGTGCCGCCTGGAAGTAGCCCTCGCGGTCCTGCGTGGCACCGGTGTAGGAGCCTTTGCGCGCGCCAAAAAATTCTGCCTCCAGCAAATTCTCTGGAATGGCGCTGCAGTTGACGGCAATGAACGGGCCGTCGGCCCGGTGGCTTGACGCATGGATGGCGCGCGCCGCCAGCTCCTTGCCCGTGCCCGATTCACCGCGCACCAGCACTGGCGCCATGCTGCGCGCGACCTTGACGATGCGCTCCTTGACCAGCCGCATGGCGTCCGAATCGCCGACCAGTTTCTGCAACGCAACCACGCCGTCGCCCGGGCGCTCATTGCGCTCGGGAGAGGAGCCGCTTCGGTCTTTGGGCGCGCCGCCGCGCTCGCCAGGCGAGTCGCTGCGCTCCGGCCCGGCGCTGCGCAGTACGGGCGCCTGGGCCCTGGTCCCCTTGGCCAGTTGCGCCACTTGCGCAGTGCCCTGAATGGCAGAGGCCACCACGCTGCGGAACTGCTTGAGGTCCACCGGCTTGGTGAGGTAGTCAAAGGCGCCAGCCTTCAGCGCCTCGACCGCGTTCTCGGCGGAGCCGTAGGCCGTCATCACCACGCAGCGCTCGGGGCGCTGCTGGTTCACCATGCCGTGCAGCAGTTCCAGGCCCAGCCCATCGGGCAGCCGCATGTCGGTGATCACCGCATCAAACTTTTTGAGCTTCAGGTGTTCCCAGGCTTCAGCCAGATTGGCTGCGGCCTCGACCTGGTAGCCCTCGCGCAGCAGCGTGAGTTCATACAAGGTGCGCAGGTCCGGCTCGTCGTCAACGACCAGGATCTGCGCGGGAGCGGTGCTGGGGCTGGTGGCCATGGTCAGACAAGTAGGGTGTCAAAAGACGAAGCATGACCCGGGTGACCCAGGCCTTGCCGGAAGGATACAAAGAATTCATTGCCCTCCAGCCCAGCCACTGCGGCGCTTGTCGCGGCCAGCCTGACCGCGCGCTGGTAGCCGATGACTGCGCCGTGGCGTTCACACAGTTCCCGGCATATATAAAGGCCCAGGCCCGTGGAGCGGCTTTCTGATGAAAAGAAGGGCTCGAACAAATGGCGCTGCACTGTTTCTTCAAGCGCATCCCCATCGCTCCAGACCATGAGGCTGGACTGCCATGTGGCCGATTCCCGGGTGGACACCTGGATCGAGCCGGCATGGTGGCGCGCATAGCGCAGCGCGTTGTCCAGCAGGTTGACCAGCACCCGCCGCAGGTGGTCGGCGTCGAACGGGACTTCCGTGCGATGGGCATGCAGCAGGACCTGCAGCCGCGCCGTGCCGCCGTTCTGCTGGGACCAGTCGTCACAGATGAGTTCCACCGTTTCATCCAGCATCAGCGTGGGGGGCGCGGCCACCGGCACCTGGTGCTGCACGCGCGAGATATTCAGCACATCGTCCACGATCTGCGCCAGGCGCTGGGCGTTTTGCCGCACCAGCAGGGTGAGCTGCCTGTGGCCGGGTTCCTGCAGGTCTTCTTCCAGCAGGGCATTGGCCTGCGTGATGGCGGCCAGCGGGTTGCGGATCTCATGCGCCACCGCTGCCGACATGCGCCCCATGGCCGCCAGCTTTTCAGTGCGCAGCCGCGCTTCCATCTCGCGCAGGTCCTGCAGGAACATCACGCACAGGCTCTCGGACGCCTCGTCGTGTGCGGGCGTCAGGCGGGTGCGCACATGCACGCGGCGCGGGCTCTGGCCCACATGCGTGATCGAGAGGTCGGCCAGTTGCCCACCCTGCTGGCCGAAGGTGAGGCCCGCCAGCTCGACCAGCGGCTGCCAGGCGAGCTCGGCCGCCAGCACAAAGGGCGCGTTGCGTGCCGCCCCGTACGAGCCGAGCAGGCGCCGCGCCGCCGGGTTGGCAGCCCGCACCACGCCGTTGCTGTCTACCACCAGCACGCCGTCGGATAGCGTTTCGATCACCAGTTCATTGACCTGCGTTTGCACTCGGGCGGCCAGCTGGCTGCGGCGCGCCAGCTCTTCTTCACGTGCCAGCCGGGACGCGAGCTGGTTGGCCAGGAACGCCACCACAAAAAAGCCGGTGCCGGTGAGGCCCGACTGCAAAAAGCGCGACGCGGTCTCGGCCGGAAATTGCAGCGACACCCACCAGGCATTGGTCAGCAGCAAGATGGCCACGCCCGCCGCCGTGCCCAAAGCCAATAGCACCGAGCCCAGCACCGACGCCAGCAACACAGGCACCGCAAACAGGGGCGTGTAGTTGATGCCGCCACTCTGGAACAGCTCCAGCGCGCAAAAGACGAGAAGGTCAATGCCGATCGTCAGCACCCACTGCGCATCAAAAGTCCGGCCGGGGGGCCTGGGCCGTGCCAGCAGCCTGAAGGCGAGCGCAGCCGCCAGGTAAGCGCCGCACAGCCCGACAAGCCACGCGTGAACGGGCTGGCCCAAACCATAGAATGAGGCCTGCAGCAGCAGCAGCACCATGGCGATCATCACCCGCGCCGTCATGAAGCCACGCCACAGGCGGGCAAAGGCAAATTCTTCAGTCAGCAGGGGGTTGGCGTCTTCCACCGGACCGAGCCACGAATCAGCGGCGGAGCGGTCGGCCATTCAACCCTCGGCGCGCCGGCGGTGGTCGGGGGAGCAATAAAGATCGCCGGTGCGCCCGACGCTGGCATCAGCGCGCGGCACATGCAGTTCGCACACGGCGCAGCCCACCATGTCTTGCAGTTGCGGCTGCTGCGGCGCTGCCTTGGCGGCCGGGGGCGCCGGCACACGACGGTTGCCGCGCCACAGCCACAGGCCGATGAACACGATGGCAAGAACCAGCATGTACTTCATGAGGCCCGGCTCAGTACGACTTCCATCACAAAGCGCGAGCCTGCATAACCCAGCAGCAGCAGGAACGAGCCGATGTAGAGCACGCGCACGGCGGTGCGCCCGCGCCAGCCAAAGCGCGCGCGGCCGATCAGCAGCGTGGCAAACGCCACCCACGACAAAAGCGAAAACACGGTCTTGTGATTCCACTGCCAGGCCTTGCCCGGGCCATACAGCGTCTCGGCAAACAGCCAGCCGGCCAGCAGGGTGGCCGACAGCAGGACAAAGCCAGCCATGACAAAGCGAAAAGTCAGCCGCTCGAGCGTCAAAAGCGGAACGCCGCTTTGCTGGCCGAGCGCCTGGCGCATCTGCTTTTCAGCGCGCGTCATCAGCCAGGCGTGGAACACGGCTGCGGCAAAGAGACCATAGGAGGCAATGCCCAAGGCCCAGTGCAACGGCAGCCAGGGGGAGGCGGTGTGCGGCATCGGCGTGCCGGGAAAAGCCAGCGCCACCAGAACCGCTGCTGCGCCCAGCCCGGTGAGCGCGCCCAGGGCGCGCAGCTCGGGGAACATGCGGCTTTCAACGCCATACACCGTGAGCGCCAGCCAGGCCGTGACGGACAGCGAAGGCGCAAAACCAAAGCGCGCTTCCTCGCCCACCAGGCTGTAAGCCAAAGCCATGCCGTGCAGCACCCAGGCGCCCACCAGGATCTTGCGCACGGTGGCCATGCGCAGGCGCGTGGCCATTGCCGCCGGTGTGGCATAAGCGGCTGCGGCGGCAAGTCCAAGGACCAGGCTGACGAGCGGGACGCTAGTTAGAATCATGGGTACAGTTTAGCGTTTTGCACCCGACTGTCGCGGGAGCTTCCAAGCTCCAACGTCCTACTTTCTTTATGGCTTCAGCCCTCACAGACAAACTCTCCCGCCTCGTCCAGCAACTGCGTGGCCAGTCGCGCATCACCGAAGCCAATGTCCAGGACATGCTGCGCGAAGTCCGCATGGCACTGCTGGAGGCCGACGTGGCCCTGCCGGTGGTGCGCGACTTCATCGCCCGCGTGAAAGACAAGGCCCTGGGCCAGGAAGTGCTGGGCTCGTTGTCGCCGGGCCAGGCACTGGTGGGCATCGTCAACCGGGAACTGGCCGCCACCATGGGCGAGGGCGTGAGCGACATCAACCTCGCAGCGCAGCCGCCCGCCGTGATCCTGATGGCCGGCCTGCAGGGCGCAGGCAAGACCACCACCACCGGCAAGCTGGCCAAGCACCTGATTGAAAAGCGCAAGAAAAAAGTGCTGACGGTGTCGGGCGACGTGTACCGCCCGGCCGCCATCGAACAGTTGAAAACCGTAACGGCGCAGGCCGGCGCTGAATGGTTTCCCAGCACG
This sequence comes from Ramlibacter sp., assembly GCA_014376765.1. Lineage (GTDB taxonomy): Bacteria > Pseudomonadota > Gammaproteobacteria > Burkholderiales > Burkholderiaceae_C > JACMQX01. The sequence goes on from JACMQX010000070.1 coordinate 28,518, forward strand.
CCCGACCAGAAGCCGATCGACATTGGCCTGGCCGCGCTGGATTACGCCAAAAGGCATTTCTTTGACGTGCTGCTGGTGGACACCGCCGGCCGGCTGGCGATTGATGAAGTGCTGATGGAAGAGATCAAAGGCCTGCACAAGGCGCTCAACCCGGTTGAGACGCTTTTTATCGTGGACGCGATGCAGGGCCAGGACGCAGTCAACACCGCCAAGGCCTTCAAGGACGCCTTGCCGCTCACCGGCATCATCCTGACCAAGACCGACGGCGACTCCCGCGGTGGCGCGGCGCTCTCGGTGCGGCAGATCACTGGCGCGCCCATCAAGTTTGCCGGCACCAGCGAGAAGCTTGACGGTCTTGAGGTGTTCGATGCCGAACGCCATGCGGGCCGGGTGCTGGGCATGGGCGACATCGTGGCGCTTGTTGAACAGGTCACGGCTGGCGTCGACATGCAGGCCGCGCAAAAGCTTGCGGCCAAGGTCAAGAGCGGCGCGAGCTTTGACCTGGAGGATTTTCTGGGCCAGATCCAGCAGATGAAGAACATGGGCGGCCTGTCCAGCTTCATGGACAAGTTGCCTGCGCACATGGCGGCCAAGGCCGGTGAAGTGGACCTGGGCCGCGCCGAAAAAGACGTGCGCCGCAAGGAGGGCATTATCCAGAGCATGACCCCGCTGGAGCGCCGCAAGCCCGACCTGATCAAGGCCACCCGCAAACGCCGCATAGCCGCTGGCGCGGGGGTCCAGGTCCAGGAAGTGAACCGCCTGCTCAAGGAATTCGAGCAGATGCAGGACATGATGAAGAAGATGAAGGGCGGCGGGCTGATGAAGATGATGAAGCGGATGGGCGGCATGAAGGGCATGCCGAAGTTTTAGACGCCCCCC
>JACMQX010000071.1 GCA_014376765.1 Ramlibacter sp.
AGCGGCTCGAACAACACAAACGCAATCAGCACCGCGCCGTACACAAACGACTGCAGGCCCGGTGCCTGGCCCACGGCTTCAGGCAGGTAGTCCTTGGACAGGTTGATGATCTGCGGCATCGAGATCAAAAAGATCGCGCCCAAAAACGCGCCATGCACAAACCCCAGACCGCCCACCACCACCATGAGCAGCAGGTCAATCGACTGCAGGATGTTGAACTGCTCGGGCGAGATGAACGACAGCTTGTGCGCATACAGTGCGCCGCCTATGCCGGCCAGCGTCGCTGAAATCGCAAACGACAGCGTCTTGTAGCGCGCGAGGTGAATGCCCATGCTCTGCGCTGAAATCTCCGAGTCCCGGATCGCCACAAAGGCCCGGCCCGTAGGCGAGCGCATCAGGTTGAGGATGGCCAGCGTGGCCACCACGGTGATGAACAGGCACAGGAAATAAAACTCGTTGCCGGTGGTGAGCTTCCAGCCAAAGAGGTCAGGCTGCTTCACATGGATACCAGCATTGCCACCGGTGACGGACTCCCAGCGCGCCAGGATTTCCTCCACGATAAAGGCCACGGACAGTGTCGCGATGCCAAGGTAGATGCCCTTGACGCGCAAGGCCGGCAGGCCCACCACCACGCCCACCGCCGCCGACAGTGCACCGGCCGCGAGGAGCGCAATTGGAAAAGGCACGCCCAGGTTGGTCAGCACCGCCTGCGTGTAGGCACCCACCCCGAGGAACGCTGCATGGCCGATGGAAAACAGGCCAGTAAAACCTGCCAGCACCATGAGGCCCAGGCCGACTATGGAATAGATCAGGATAAAGGTGAGCTGCGCCAGCCAGTACTCCGGCACGATCCACGGCGCGCCCAGCAGCAGAAGCATGAGGGCGCCGTACCACAGCACATGGCCACCATGTTTGGCCAGGCGCAGGTCCTGCCCGTAATCAGTTTTGAAAATGAATCTCATGTGCGTGGGCCTTCAGACTTTCTTGCGCAGCTTCTCGCCAAAGAGACCATTGGGTTTGACCATCAGCATCACCAGCACCACGATGTACGCGGCGGTATCCTTGAAGCCGTCTGGCAGGTAAAAGCCCGAGAGCGATTCCACGATGCCGATGACCAGCCCGCCAACAATCGCGCCTGGCAGGCTGCCAAAGCCGCCGACCACCGCAGCCGGAAACGCCTTCAGCCCGATGAAGCCCATGTTTGCGTGAACAAAGGTAATCGGCGCCAGCAGCAGGCCGGCGACGGCAGCCACGGCGGCGGCCAGCCCCCACACAATGCCGTTCAAACTCTTGACCGGAATGCCCATGTAGTAAGCGGCCAGCTGGTTTTGCGAGGAAGCCTGCATCGCGATGCCGATCTTGCTGTAGCGGAACACCGCGAACAGCAGCGCGCACAGCACCGCTGTGGCGCCGATCACCACCATTTGCTCCACATTGAGCACCAGCGCCCCGATGTTCCAGATCTGGTCCTTGTAGGGCACGGGCAGGGTGTGGGTCTCGGTCCCGATGCCGGGGATCATGGTGATCAGGCCGCGTGCCACGTAGCCCACGCCGATGGTGAGCATCACGATGGAAAAAGCCGGTTGGCCCAGAATGGGGCGGATCACCAGCCGCTCCAGCACCACACCAAAAATCGCCATGCCCACGATGGCGCTGATGATGGCGAGCCAGAACGGAAAGCCCAGCATCGTCATGCAGGCCAGGCCGCCAAAGGCGCCCAGCATCATCAGCTCGCCCTGGGCAAAGCTCACGGTCTCAGTTGCCTTGTAGATGAGCACAAAGCCCAAGGCGATCAGCCCGTAGATGCATCCCTGTGAGATGCCGCTGATCACCAGCTGAAGAAATTGCACATCGGCCCCTTGCTCGTTGCTTTGTTTATACGTGTGCCCCTCGCAACTGTCTTCAGGGTTGTTCCGCATACCGCAAACTAAAAGGGCGCCTTTAATCAAGCTCTATGTCCGACACAGTCAAAACCTCCAGGCATGGCCCCGTCACGCTGGTGACGCTGGACCGTCAGCACGTGCGCAATGCCGTCGACGCGCAGACCGCGCTGGCGCTATATGAAGCCTTTCTCGCGTTCGATGCTGACACTGAGTCCAGCGTTGCCGTGTTCCATGGCGCGCACGGCCACTTTTGCGCCGGCTGGGATTTGCAGGCCGGCGCGAAGATGGCCGAAGCTGCGGCGCAAGGCAAAGGTCCGTTCAGCGAACTTGAGTTTGAGCCGGCAGACGCAAGCCCCCTCGGCCCGATGGGGCCATCACGCCTGCTCTTGTCCAAGCCCGTGATCGCCGCAGTGAGCGGCGCCGCTGTGGCCGGCGGCATGGAGCTGGCGCTGTGGTGCGACATGCGGGTGATGGAGCAGGACGCTTACTTCGGCGTGTACTGCAGGCGTTTTGGCGTGCCCCTGATTGACGGCGGCACGGTGCGCCTGCCCCGCCTTGTGGGCATGGGCCACGCCATGGACCTGATCCTCACCGGCCGCAAGGTGGAAGCAGCCGAAGCCCTGCAGATGGGCCTGGCCAACCGCGTGGTCCCCACCGGCACGGCCTGCGATGCAGCAATGGAACTGGCCTTGCAGCTGGCCAAATTCCCCCAGCGCACGATGCTGGCGGACCGCATGAGCGCCTACCGGCAATGGGACCTGCCGCTGCCAGAAGCGCTGCATCAGGAGTGGGAGCGCGGCAAGCACTGCATTGCCGACGGCGTGGCCGGTGCAGGGCGATTTGCCGGCGGTGAGGGCCGGCACGGGAAGTTCTAGCTGTTCTGCTCCATCCTTTTCTGGGGGAGAGAATCAGTCAAGGCTTCGGAATCGGCCGCGGCTTGCCCTCATCATCAATCGCCACATAGGTGAGCGAGGCCTCCGTCACCTTCACGTATTTTTTCTGCGCCCGAAAGCGCTCGGCATACACCTCCACCTGCACGGTGATCGAGGTATTCCCAATGCGGGTGATGGCGGCAAAGAAGCTCAGGATGTCCCCCACACGCACCGGCTGCTTGAAGATGAACTGATTGACGGCCACGGTGGCCATGCGCCCGTCCACATGGCGCGCGGGCACCACGGAGCCGGCCAGGTCCACCTGGGCCATGACCCAGCCGCCAAAGATGTCGCCGTTGGCATTGCAGTCAGCCGGCATGGGAATCACCTTGAGAACCAGCTCCTTGTCGGTGGGGAGTTGGGTGATCTGGTCACTTGAATTGGCGGACATGGTCACAATCTCCTTGAATAACACCACGGAATTGTCTCCCATGCGCCGCAGCGGCGAACTCTCCTCTTCCTCCATTGCTCCCATGCCGTCAGGTGCCGCGCCCGGCACACCGGCCCCGCCCCGCTCCGACTGGAGCACCCTGCAGCGCCTGTTTCCCTACCTGTGGCAGTACAAGTGGCGGGTGATCCTGGCGCTGGGCTTCATGGTCGGCGCCAAGGTTGCCAACGTGGGTGTGCCGCTGCTGCTCAAGCAGCTGGTGGACGCAATGAGCCTGAAGCCCGGCGACACCGCGGCCATCCTCATCGTGCCGCTGGGGCTGCTGGTGGCGTACGGCTTGCTGCGGCTGTCCACCTCGCTGTTCACCGAGCTGCGGGAACTTGTTTTTTCCAAGGCCACTGAGGGCGCGGCCCGGACGATTTCGCTTCAGGTGTTTGAGCACCTGCACGCGCTCAGCCTGCGCTTTCACCTGGCGCGCCAGACTGGCGGTATGACGCGCGACATCGAACGGGGCACGCGCGGCGTGCATTCGCTGATTTCGTATTCGCTTTACAGCATCGTGCCGACGCTGATCGAAGTGACCCTGGTACTCACGCTGCTGGCCGTCAAGTTTGACGTCTGGTTTGCCTGGATCACGCTGATTGCGCTGGTGTTGTACATCAGCTTCACCGTGACGGTGACCGAGTGGCGCACCAAGTTCAGAAAACAGATGAACGAGCTGGACTCCACCGCCCACAGCCGCGCGATTGACTCGCTGCTGAACTACGAGACGGTCAAGTACTTCAACAACGAGGCCTTTGAGGCAGGCCGCTATGACGAGAGCCTCAAGCGTTACCGCAGCGCCGCCGTCAAGAGCCAGACCACGCTGAGCATGCTCAACACCGGCCAGCAGCTGATCATCGCCATCAGCCTGGTGTTCATGCTGTGGCGCGCCACGCAGGGCGTGGTGGAGGGGCGGATGACGCTGGGCGACTTGGTGATGGTCAATGCCTTCATGATCCAGCTGTACATCCCGCTGGGTTTTCTGGGGGTGCTGTACCGCGAGATCAAGCAAAGCCTCACTGACCTGGAAAAGATGTTCAGCCTGATGGAGCGCGAGCGCGAGATTGCCGACGACCCGGGCGCTGCCCCGCTGCTGGGCCTGGAGCACCCCACTGTCCGGTTTGAGGACGTGAGCTTTGCCTACGACACCGGCCCTGCCGGCTCGGCCACAGAGGGCCGGCCGATTCTGCAGCACATCAGCTTTGAAATTCCTGCTGGCAAGACGGTGGCGGTGGTGGGGCCGTCGGGCTCAGGCAAGTCAACCCTGGCGCGGCTGCTGTTCCGCTTTTATGACGTGCAGCAAGGCCGCATCACCATCGCGGGCCAGGACATCCGCCGCGTGACGCAGGCGAGCGTTCGCCACGCGATTGGCATCGTGCCGCAGGATACGGTGCTGTTCAATGACACGGTCGCCTACAACATCGCCTACGGCCGCGCCGGTGCCAGCCGCGCCGAGGTGGAAGAGGCCGCGCGTGCTGCGCGCATTCACAGCTTTATTGAATCCACGCCGCTGGGGTATGAAGCCATGGTGGGTGAACGCGGCCTGAAGCTCTCGGGCGGCGAGAAGCAGCGCGTGGCCATTGCGCGCACGCTGCTCAAAAACCCGCCCATCATGATCTTTGACGAGGCGACGTCGGCGCTCGACTCGGCCAACGAGCGCGCCATCCAGGCCGAGCTCAAAAGCGCGGCCCGCAACAAGACCACGCTGGTGATTGCGCACCGGTTGTCTACGGTGGTGGACGCGCACGAAATTCTGGTGATGGACGCAGGGCACATCATCGAGCGCGGTACGCACGACGAGTTGCTGGCACACGGACAGCGGTATGCGCAGATGTGGGCGCTGCAGCAGCAGTCGAAGGCCAGCACGTAGGCGCTGAAGTGTCCAAGTCCAGAATGCGTGGATCCGGCTCCGCCGGTCCACTGCATTGCCCCTCAGTGGGGGGGGGGCGGCCGAAGGCCGGACGGGGGGCGTCCATAATCATCCATGGAAACCAAATGGTTGGAAGACTTTGTCAGCCTCGCTGAAACCCGCAGTTTCAGCCGCTCCGCCACCTTGCGGCACGTCACGCAGCCCGCGTTCTCACGCCGCATCCAGTCTCTGGAAGCCTGGGCCGGTACCGACCTGGTGGACCGCACCTCCTACCCCACGCGGCTCACACCCGCCGGCGAAACGCTGTACGCCCAGTCGCTTGAAATGCTGCAGGCGCTGCAAAGCACACGGGCCATGCTGCGGGGCCACACCACCGTTGGCAAGGACGTGATCGAGTTTGCCGTACCGCACACCCTGGCCTTCACTTTTTTCCCGGCGTGGGTGTCCGCGCTGCGCCAGAAGTTTGGCCCGATCAAGAGCCGGCTGATCGCACTCAATGTGCATGACGCGGTCATGCGCCTGATTGAAGGCAGCTGCGATCTGCTCATCTCCTACCACCATGCCTCGCAGCCCTTTCAGCTCGACCCGGACCGCTACGAGATGGTGAGCCTCGGCCAGGAGGTCATGGCGCCCTACGTCAAGGCCGATGCCGACGGCGCGCCCCTTTATCGCCTGCCGGGCCGGGCCGGGCAGCCGCTGCCTTACCTGGGCTATGCACCGGGCGCCTACCTCGGGCGGATTGTGGAGTTGATCCTCAAGCAGTCACCCGCGGCCATTCACCTGGACCGGGTGTATGAAACCGACATGGCCGAGGGCCTCAAGGCCATGGCGCTGGAGGGCCACGGCATCGCCTTCCTGCCTTACAGCGCTGTCAAGAAAGAGCTGCGGGCGCGCAAACTTGTCAGCGCAGCGCCCGATGTGGGTGGCCTGGAGATGACGATGGACGTTCGGGTTTATAGGGAAAAACCCGTGGGCGCGGCCGCTCCCAAAGGCATTGCGCAGGCGCTGTGGACCTATTTGCAGGCACAAAGCATTCAAAAATAACGAGCTGTCCCGCATGTATAAATTTCTTGCATGCGGCCTCACGCTCACGGCATTGGCGCGGATGCAAACTGCCCTTTACAGTCGCACATCTTTTGTGGCAACAGGCACAAAGGCTGCTTAGGGGCTTACAGAGATTCAAGACAAGTAGAGAACGCACCAGCATGGGCCGAAACCCGCTGTGTGACTTTTGTAAGGCTTACGGGTAATCCCGCAAGGCCAAGTCCCTAGAATTTCGTTATTCAGTTTTCAGTAACGCTTCACCTCAGGAGAACTTTTATGAAGAAACATTTGTTGGCATTCGCAATTGCAGCGCTGGCTGCCGGCGGCGCACTGGCGCAAGCCGCGGACACCATTGCCAAGGTCAAGGCCTCCGGTTCCGTCACCATGGGTGTGCGTGACTCCTCAGGCGCCCTGTCCTACACCCTGGGCGACGGCAAGTACGGTGGCTACCACTACGAAGTCTGCCAGCGCATCATCGCCAACCTGGAAAAAGCGGCCGGCAAGAAGCTTGAAATCAAGTACCTGTCCGTGACCTCCCAAAACCGTATTCCGCTGGTGCAAAACGGTACTGTGGATATCGAGTGCGGCTCCACCACCAACAACGCCACCCGCCAGAAAGACGTGGCCTTTGTCGTGACCACCTATGTGGAAGAAGTGCGCATCGCCACCAAGGCCAACTCGGGCATCACCAACATTGCCCAGCTCAACGGCAAGAACGTTGCCACCACCACCGGCACCACCTCCGTGCAGCTGCTGCGCAAACACGAGCGCGCCACCGGCGTTGACTTCAAGGAAGTGTTTGGCAAGGACCACGCCGACAGCTTCCTTCTGCTGGAGTCCGGCCGTGCCGATGCCTTCGTGATGGACGGCCAGATCCTGGCCGGCAACATCGCCACTTCCAAGAACCCCGCCGACTACAAAGTCGTCGGCGAAGTGCTGAGCGTGGAGCCGATCGCGATCATGATCCACAAGGATGACCCGGCCTTCAAGAAGCTGGCCGATGACACGGTGAAAGACCTGATCAAGACGGGCGAACTCGCCAAGATTTATGACAAGTGGTTCATGCAGCCCATCGCGCCGAAGAACACCAAGGTAGGCCTGCCCCTGTCCGAGACCACCAAGGCCGCCTGGGCCACGCCCAACGACAAGCCCGCTGAAGACTACGCCAAGAAGTAATTTCGCGGCCTGAACAAGGGCCCGTCCCGGCTGCGCCGTGGCGGGCCCTTGTTGTATCTGCAGGTGATGCGACAAGGGAGCCTTTACAAAAAAGTCCCCCTAGTTCACCATCGCATGAAAATTGCATGGCCTTATAAATCACAACAGTTGAGGAGCAGCCCGCATGGCGATGAATCTGCAATGGGACGTCTTTCTACAAGACCCGGGTGGCAAATTCCCCACCTACTGGGAGTGGTTGTTGTCGGCGTGGGGGTGGACGGTTTCCGTCGCGGTGCTTTCGCTGATCGTGGCGCTCAGCGTGGGCTCTATCGTGGGAATCATCAGGACGCTGCCTGACAGTCCCTGGCTGGTCAGGTTGGGCAACGCCTGGGTCGAGCTGTTCAGAAACATTCCGCTTCTGGTCCAGATCTTCCTTTGGTACCACGTAATCCCCGCGCTTATTCCGCCGATGAAGGGCGTGCCCGGTTTCGTGCTGGTGGTGCTCGCATTGGGGCTGTTCACCTCGGCCCGTATTGCCGAGCAGGTGCGTGCCGGTGTGATGGCGCTGCCCAAGGGCCAGCGCTATGCCGGCATGGCCATGGGATTTACTACGCTGCAGTACTACCGCTATGTGATCTTGCCGATGGCCTACCGCATCATCATCCCGCCGCTGACCAGTGAGTCGATGAACATCTTCAAGAACTCGTCGGTGGCTTTTGCGGTGTCAATCTCCGAGCTCACCATGTTTGCCATGCAGGCGCAGGAAGAAACCTCGCGTGGCGTGGAGGTCTATCTGGCGGTGACGGGCCTGTACGTCGTGTCGGCGTTGGCCATCAACCGCATCATGGCGGCGATCGAGAAGAAGTCGCGCGTGCCAGGCTTCATTGTTTCCGCAGACGCGGGCGGCGGAGGCCACTGACCATGAACATCGATCTGAGTTTTTATAACTGGGAAATCATCCGCGCTTTCATCCTGAAGGGCTTCTACTTCAGCGTGGTTCTGACGGTGGTGTCCACGATTGGCGGCGTGCTGTTTGGCACTTTGCTGGCGTTGATGCGGCTGTCGGGCAAAAAGTTTTTGGTGCTGCCCGCCACCTTCTACGTCAACGGCATGCGCAGCATCCCGCTGGTGATGGTGATCCTGTGGTTCTACCTGCTGGTGCCGGGCTCCTTTTATTCGGCGATACCGTTCCGGCTGGGCGAGAACTACCGTTCGGAGATTTCTGCTGTCATCACCTTTGTGGCGTTTGAGGCGGCCTATTTCAGCGAGATCATGCGCGCCGGCATCCAGTCCATCCCGCGTGGGCAGGTCCATGCCGGGCAGGCTGTGGGCATGACATACGGCCAGAACATGAAGCTGGTGGTGCTGCCGCAGGCCTTTCGCAACATGCTGCCGGTGCTGCTGACGCAGACCATCATCCTGTTCCAGGACACCTCGCTGGTGTATGCCATTGGCGCCTATGACCTCCTCAAGGGCTTTGATTCGGCGGGCAAGAATTTCGGCCGCCCGATAGAGTCCTACCTGCTTGCGGCGGTGGTGTACTTTGTCATCTGCTTTTCGCTGTCGTACTTCGTCAAGCGCCTGCACAAGAAGATCGCCATCATCCGTTGATACGCGCCAGATCCATCAGAAATCCTAAGAGGTTGTGACCATGATTGAAATGAAAAATGTCTCCAAGTGGTATGGCGCGGTTCAGGTGCTGACCGATTGCTCCGTGAACATTGCCAAGGGCGATGTGGTGGTGGTGTGCGGGCCGTCGGGCTCCGGCAAGTCCACGCTGATCAAGACCGTGAACGCGCTGGAGCCGGTGCAAAAGGGCTCGATCGTGGTGGACGGCATATCGGTGACCGACCCCAAGACCGACCTGCCCAAGCTGCGCAGCCGAGTGGGCATGGTGTTCCAGCACTTTGAGCTGTTCCCGCACCTGAGCGTGACCGAGAACCTGACGATCGCGCAGATCAAGGTGCTGGGCCGCACGCCCGATGAAGCCAAGGCCCGCGGCCTCAAGATGCTGGACCGCGTGGGCCTGATGGCGCACAAGGACAAGTTCCCCGGCCAGTTGTCCGGCGGCCAGCAGCAGCGCGTGGCGATTGCCCGCGCCCTGTCCATGGACCCGGTCGTGATGCTGTTCGACGAGCCCACCTCGGCTCTGGACCCCGAGATGGTGGGCGAGGTGCTGGACGTGATGGTGACGCTGGCCAAGGAAGGCATGACCATGATGGTGGTGACTCACGAGATGGGCTTTGCCCGCAAGGTTGCCAGCCGCGTGATCTTCATTGATGTGGGCGGGCATATCCTGGAAGACTGCTCCAAGGA
>JACMQX010000072.1 GCA_014376765.1 Ramlibacter sp.
AAGCAGGCCGGCTAGCTGGGCAGCAGCGCCATCCGTGGCACCGGCCGTGACCGAGGGCAGGGAACTCAAGCTGCGTGTCTCCGGGGGAAAGGTTGCAGTAATTACAGCACACCGCCCACATACCCCTTGCTCTTGCCGGTGGGTTGAACAGGGTCAGGTGGGGCGCTGGTTTCTGCCCCACGGGACGGCGGTCTCCGTCCGCGTGAAATAGCAGAGCTTTGGGATCGGATCGAAATTCAGGACAGTCACGCTGTCGAAGCGCGCGGTGTCTAACGAAATTTCGCTCTGACCCCAATGCGGTGAGACGAAGCGGCTTTGGTCGCCAGCGCCAAGCGTACTTTCACCCGGCCGCATTGGGGTCGGAGCAAAATTTCGGCGGTGAGCTACCTGCTCCGACTGCATCAATGTCCTGAATTTTGATCCGACCCCAAAGCTCTGCCCGACGCGCCGGAGGCGGTCTCCGTCCGCGTGAAATAGCGTAGCGGGACGGCGGTGGCGGGTGCCTGCCGCAGTGAGGTAAAGGAGGAGCGCGTAGCGCGGGGGGCACGAACGAAGGCAGGCACCCGCCGCCGCCGTCCCGCGGGGCTGAGAATGAAGTGGCCAGCACACCGCGCGACAGCGCGGCTAACAACCTTCAGCGCCGCAGGCGCTGCTGTTTTCAGCGCACAGCGCTGCTGTCGGGCACTTGCGCTGTTGGTCCGCACAGCGCCATCGTGATGCAGTTCGACGCCATCACGATCACCCAAAACGCAAAAAAGGCAACGGTGTACACGCCTTGTCGCGACCACAGCGGGTGCAGGCCAGCCCAGCCGAGGTCCATCGGGTCGACCAGCGCGAAGACCATCAACTCCAGCACGCAGGCGGCCATGAAGGCCGACCAGGCCGCCGTCATGAAGCGCTGCAGGATCAAGCCTTGTGGCGCTGTCATGGCGTTTTCTTGACCTCAGGGGGGCGCACGGGCGTGACGGCGTGGTTGCGGCCTTCAACGCCTGGCAGCAATGCCCGCTCGCCAGCGAGCGTCTTGTTGATGTCCAACCCGTGGCGGTAGTAGTTTGCGTCCACCACCGGGTCCTGGTTGCGCAGCGCGATGTAGCCCGTGGCCAGCGCAGCCACCACCACCACAGCAGGGCCTGAAAGTACCAGCCAAAGGTAGCCGTAGCGCCACCAGGGGCGGGTGTCCCTGCCGTTGTTGTCGTGCTGCATCAATGTCTCCTTCAAGTTTTATCGCGGCACCAAAAAGGCCGACTTCTCGGTCACGTGGGCGCCCGCAGGCATGGCCTGGATCTCGAACTGAATCTCGTGCGAGCCCGGCTTGGCGCCCTCATAGGCCACTTGCAGCCGCACCGGTACCCAGCGCGCCTGTGCCGGGCCGACCTCCACAGCGTCTTGCGCAAATGCCGTCAGGCCCGGCAGGCCATTGGCGGTGATGCGGTAGTGCTGCACCGATTCGGTGGCGTTCATGATTTGCAGGCGGTAGACGTTTTCCAGCTTGCCGCCCGTCACGATGCGGGACAACGCGCCCCGGTCGCGCACCACATCGACTTTGAGCGGCGTGCGCAAAACCAGGCTGGCCAGCATGGCCGTGCACAGCACCACCAGCAGCGCCGCATAAATCAACACGCGCGGGCGCAGCACATGGCGCAGCATCTCGCCGCGCGAGGCGATCCTGGCCAGCACGTTCTGGGTGGAGTAACGCACCAGGCCGCGCGGGTAGTGCATCTTGTCCATCACGCTGTCGCAGGCGTCGATGCAGGCGCCGCAGCCTATGCATTCGTACTGCAGTCCGTTGCGGATGTCGATGCCCGTGGGGCACACCTGCACGCACAGCTCGCAGTCCACGCAGCTGCCCAGACCCATGGCGGCCATGTCGTCCTTGCGCCCGCGGGTGCCGCGCGGCTCGCCGCGCTGCGCGTCATAGGCCACGATCAAGGTGTCGTGGTCAAACATCGCACTTTGAAAGCGCGCATACGGGCACATGTATTTGCAGACCTGTTCGCGCATGAAGCCGGCGTTGCCGTAGGTGGCAAAGCCGTAGAAGAACACCCAGAACACTTCCCATGAACCCATGCGGGTCTGCAGGAATTCCATGCCCAGCTCGCGCACCGGGGTGAAGTAACCCACAAAGGTGAAGCCCGTCCACATGGCCAGGCCAATCCAGATCAGGTGCTTGAACCACTTCTTGACGAGCTTTTCCAGCGACATGGCGCTGCCGTCCAGCTTGATGCGCGCGCCGCGCTCGCCTTCGACCTTGCGCTCTATCCACATGAACATTTCGGTGTAGACCGTCTGCGGGCAGGCATAGCCGCACCACAGCCGCCCCGCCACCGCGGTGAATAAAAACAGCGACAGCGCCGAGATCACCAAAAGCCCGGTGAGGTAGATGAAGTCCTGCGGATACAGCACCAGCCCGAAGATGTAGAAGCGCCGCGCCCCCAGGTCAAACAACACCGCCTGGCGCTGGCCCCATTCGAGCCAGGGCAGGCCGTAGAACACCAGCTGCGTGAGGGCAACCAGGCCCCAGCGCCAGTAAGCGAACAGGCCGCTGACGGAGCGCGGGTAGACCTTCTTCGTCGCGGCAAAGAGGGAAACCATCTCCTCTTCATTCGCTGGAGCGGGAATGATGGGGATGACGCGCCGCGAGGCTGATGTGCCGTCTTGCGTCACTTTGCAGCAACCGCCCGGTGACTCAAGCCCCACACATACGACGCCACGACCTTGATCTGGCCCTCCGTCAGCTTGCCGGTCTGGGCTGGCATCTGGTTGACCTTGCCGTTGTTGATCATGTTGACAATGGCCGCCTCGCCCCAGCCGTGCAGCCAGGTGTCGTCCGCAAGGTTGGGCGCGCCCAGGGCCGGGTTGCCTTTGCCGTCCATACCGTGGCAGGCGGCGCAGGCGGCAAATTTGGGCCGGCCAAGCTGCGCCCGCACCGAGTCGTTGGGGCTGCCCGAAAGGCTCAGCACATAGTTGGCCAGGTTCTTCACGTCGTCAGGCGTGCCCACGGCCGCAGCCATGGGCGGCATCTGCCCGATGCGCCCGGCCGAGACGGACTCCAGGATCCTGGCGGGGCTGCCGCCGTACAACCAGTCGCCGTCGCTCAGGTTGGGAAAGCCCTTGCTGCCGCGCGCATCAGAGCCGTGGCACTGCGCGCAGTTGTTCATGAACACCCTCTCGCCGATGGCCATGGCCGGCGCATCAGCCGCGAGCTGCTCGGGCGTGAGCGCCGCAAAGCGCGCGTACATCGGCTCCAGCGCCTTGTTGGCGGCCTTCACTTCGGCCTCGTATTCGCTGGTTTGGGTCCAACCCAGCTCGCCCTTGTAGCTGCCCAGGCCCGGGTAGGCCACGAGGTAGCCGAGGCTGAATACGATGGTGATGACAAACATGCCCACCCACCAGCGCGGCAGCGGATTGTTCATCTCGCGCAGATCTTCGTCCCAGACGTGCCCGGTGGTGTTGTCGCTGCGCGCCGGGATCTTTTTGCGGCTTGAGAGCCACAGCAAAATTCCGCAGGCCAGGATGCCCACCAGGGTGAGCACCGCTACATAAATGGACCAGAAACTGTGGGTGAAATCACTCATGGCATCAGTCCTGCACGAAAGGGAGCTGCGCCGCTTCTTCAAAAGCCGGCAGGTTGCTGCGCAAGCAGGCCCAGACCATGATCGCGATGAAGGTGATGAAGCAGGCCACGGTGGCGGCGATGCGAAGTGTGGTGACGTCCATGTTCGTTGTCCTTTTTATTTGAGTGCCAGGCCCAGCGACTGCAGGTACGCCACCAGCGCGTCCTGCTCGGTCTTGCCCTTGACCTCTGCGGCGGCACCGGCAATTTGCGCGTCGGTATACGGCACGCCAACCCGGCGCAGTGCCGTCATGTGGGCGGGGGACTCTGAAGGGTCCAGCAGCGCCTTTTCCAGCCAGATGTAAGAAGGCATGTTCGACTCGGGCACCAGGTCGCGCGGGTTGTTCAGGTGGTTGCGGTGCCACTCGTCGCTGTACTTGCCGCCCACACGGTGCAGGTCGGGCCCGGTGCGCTTGCTGCCCCACTGGAAGGGGTGGTCGTAGACAAACTCGCCGGCCACCGAGTAGTGGCCGTAACGCAGCGTCTCGGCGCGAAACGGACGGATCATCTGCGAGTGGCAGTTGTAGCAACCCTCACGCAGGTAGATGTCGCGCCCGGCCAGCTGCAGCGGGGTGAGCGGCACCACGCCAATCACGGGCTCGGTGGTGGACTTCTGGAAGAACAGCGGCACGATCTCGACCAGGCCGCCAATGGCGATCACCAGCAGGATCAGCACGATCATGAGGAAGTTGCTGGTCTCCACCTTTTCGTGGGTAAAGCCTGTGGTTTCTTGTTTTTCAGACATGATCTTTTCTTTTCTTCAGGCAATGACCGGAACCGGGATCGTGACCGGCGCCGGCAGCGGAATCTTGACGCGCACCGGGCGGCCCGAGACGGCTGTCATCCAGGTATTCCAGGCCATGATCAACATGCCCGCCAGGTACAGCAGGCCGCCGAACATGCGCACCACATAGAACGGGAAGGTGGCCTTGACGGACTCCACAAAGGTGTAGGTCAGCGTGCCGTCCGGGTTGACGGCCAGCCACATCAGCCCCTGCATCACGCCGGCAATCCACATCGCTGCGATGTACAGCACGATGCCCACGGTGGCGATCCAGAAGTGCAGCTCGATGGCGGCGTGGCTGTGCATCTTTTCCCGGCCGAACATGCGCGGGATCAGGAAGTAAAGCGAGCCCATGGAAATGAGGCCCACCCAGCCAAGCGCGCCCGAGTGCACGTGGCCGACCGTCCAGTCGGTGTAGTGGCTGAGCGCGTTGACGGTCTTGATCGCCATCATCGGGCCCTCAAAGGTGCTCATGCCGTAGAACGAGAGCGACACGATCATGAAGCGCAGGACCGGGTCGTCCCGCAGCTTGTGCCAGGCGCCCGAGAGCGTCATCACGCCGTTGATCATCCCGCCCCAGCTGGGCGCCAGCAGGATCAGCGAGAACACCATGCCCAGCGACTGCGTCCAGTCCGGCAGGGCGGTGTAGTGCAGGTGGTGCGGCCCCGCCCACATGTAGGTGAAGATCAGCGACCAGAAGTGGACGATGGACAGCCGGTAGCTATAGATCGGGCGCCCGGCCTGCTTGGGCACGAAGTAATACATGATGCCGAGGAAGCCCGCGGTCAGGAAGAAGCCCACCGCGTTGTGGCCGTACCACCACTGCACCATCGCGTCCTGCACGCCGGCATAAGCCGAGTAGCTCTTCATCCAGCCCGCAGGTATGGCGGCGCTATTGACCACATGCAGCAAAGCCACAGCAATGATGAATGCGCCATAGAACCAGTTGGCCACATAGATGTGCTTGACCTTGCGCCGGCCAATCGTGCCGAAGAAAACGATGGCATATGACACCCACACCAGGGTGATCAGAATGTCGATCGGCCATTCCAGTTCGGCATATTCCTTGCCGGTGGTGTAGCCCAGCGGCAGGCTGATGGCCGCAGCCACGATCACGGCCTGCCAGCCCCAGAAAGTAAAGGCGGCCAGCTTGGGACAGAACAGCCGGGTCTGGCCGGTGCGCTGCGCCACGTAATAGCTGGTGGCAAACAGCGTGCAGCCGCCAAACGCAAAAATCACCGCATTGGTATGCAGGGGGCGCAGCCGGCCATAGCTCAGCCATGAAATACCGAAGTTTAGTTCGGGCCAGGCCAGCTGGCTGGCGATGATCACGCCCACCAACATTCCCACCACACCCCAAACCACCGCCATGATGGTGAACTGCCGTACCGCTGTGTCGCTGTATTCGGAAGCTTGTAACGCTGGATTCATTTGGACACCTTTAATCATTCAACTTGAGTGTCCGGGGGCGGGCCTTGCGGCCTGTTGATGAATATCAATCAGAACGCAGGATGCGCTCGCCTTCTGCATCAATCCCGTCAAACTGGCCGCGCCAGACTGCCCAGCCGAGTGCTGCGAGGATGACCAGTGCGAGGACGACGGACAGGGGGATGAGGATGTAGAGGATGTCCATGTGTCGGGTCTGTGTTCAGTTGGCGGGATCAGCATGCAGCCGCGAGAGCCGCGACGAGTTCAGCACCACGCCCAGTGAGCTGGCCGCCATGCCCAGGCCGGCCAGCCACGGCGGCATCCAGCCCACGATGGCCAGCGGCACACACACTGCGTTGTAGGCGGCGGCCCAGGCCAGGTTCTGGCGCACGATGCGCTGCGTGAGGCGCGCCTGGTGGATCAAGGTCGCCACCGCACCCAGCTCGCCGCCCATCACCACTACGTCAGCCCGCGCGCGGCTGACGGGTGCGGCGTTGGCAAAGCTCATCGATACGTCAGCCCGGGCAAGCACAGGCGCGTCGTTGATGCCGTCGCCCACCATCAGCACGCGGTGGCCGGCCTGCTGCAAGGATTCGACGTGGGCCAGCTTGTCTTGAGGTGAGCGGTCGCCCCAGGACGATTCGATGCCCATTCGCGAGGCCAGGCGCTTAACGGCGTGCTTCTGGTCGCCCGAGAGCAACTGCACGCGCAGGCCGCGCTTCAGAAGGGCGGCGATGGTGGGCTGTGCGTCCGGGCGGGCCACTTCGTCGAGATCAAAGGTGGCGAGCCAGCCCTGCTGGTCTGCGAGGTGGACCTGCAGCACGTCGTGCGGGCGGGGGCTGGCGGGTGCGTTGCACCAGGCGGCAGAGCCCAGGCGCAAGGCCGCTGGATGAGACTCATTGCATGCAGAAGGCCCCGCCACAAGCCCTTGCACGCCCTGCCCCGCCCGCTCTTCAACATTCGTCGCCACCCAGGGCGTTTCCGGCATGGCAGTGCTGATGGCTTGCGAGCCTGGGTGCAAAGAGTGGCGCGCCAATGCGGCGGCCAGTTGCAACGCACCGGTTCGCTCAAAGCCAGTGCGGGTGTGCACAGCACCGACCGACATGCGGTCTTGCGTGAGAGTGCCGGTTTTATCAAATACAACCGTGTCAACGGCTGCGCTGCTCTCCAGCGCCTGCAGGTCTCGCACCAGGATGCCGCGCCGCGCCAGTGCGCCCGCTGCTGCCAGCGTAGCCGCCGGTGTGGCGAGCGACAACGCGCAGGGGCAGGTGACGATCAGCACGGCCACTGCTACCCCTATCGCGCGCGAAGGGTCCACCATCCACCACCACGCGCCGGCTGCGAGGGCCGCGAGCACCACGGCCGCGAGGAACGGCCGGGCCACGCGGTCAGCCAGCCTGGCCAGGCGCGGCTTGCCGCTGGCGGCCTCCTGCATCAGGGACACGATGCCTGCATAGCGTGTGGCCTTGCCGGTGTGCAGCACCTGCACCAGCACCACACCGGTGAGGTTGTGGCTGCCTGCCAGCACCAAGGACTCTGGCTGGCGCGGCAAGGCCTGCGACTCGCCGGTGAGCAGGGCCTCGTCAACCTGGGTGAGGCCTTCAAGAATGACGCCATCGGCCGGAAAGGCCTCGCCGGGGGAAACGCGGATCACGTCGCCTGGCAGCAACCTGCGCACGGCCACGGTCTCAAAGCTGCCAGCAGCATCGCGCCGCTCCACGCTCGCAGGCAGGCGGCGCGACAGTGCTTCCAGCGCGCCGGCCGTGCGGCTTTGCAGGCGCTGCTCCAGCAGCCTGCCGCCCAGCAGGAAGAAGACGAACATGGTGACCGAGTCAAACCAGACCTCGCTGAACAGCGTGCTGGCAGAGTCAAAGGTGGCGACCGAGCTGGCGGCAAAGGCAATCAGGATGCCCAGCGCCACCGGCACGTCCATGCCCACCGTACCAGCCCGCAGGTCACGCCAGGCGCTGCTGAAAAACGGCTTGCAGGAAAACAGGATCACCGGCAGCGTCAGCACCCAGGAGGCCCAGCGCAGCAGGCGCGCCATTTCGTCCGTCATCTCGCCGGGTGCAGCGAGATAGGCCGGCACGGCGTACATCATGACCTGCATCATGCAAAAGCCCGCCACCAGCAGCCGCCACAGCATCATCCGGCTGGCCGCTGCGCGCGCCAGGTCCTGCAGCGGGTCGGCCACCGGCACTGCGCTGTAGCCTGCCCGGGTGACAGCGCTGAACCATTGCGAAGGCTGGGTGCGGCCCGGCAGCCACACCACGCGCGCCATCTGGCTGGCGGAATTGACGGACGCCGATTCGACACCGGGCACGGACAGCAAAGCCTGCTCCACAGTAAGGGAACAGGCTGCGCAGTACATGCCGTTGATGGCGACGAAGGATTCCCACGCGCGAGGCGTACTTTTGGCGATGCCTGCGGCCTCGACCGTCTCCTTCGAATCAGCCGGGCGGCTGAAGGCCTCCCACTCCTGGCGGTCGTCCACCAAAGCGGTCAGGGCGGCGCTGGGCAAATGAGGGGCGGCACTGTACATTGTTGCCAAGCCTAAGCGCTGCGGGCCTCCACGTGCTTGATCCATGTCAAGGGCGCCGGGAAGGCAAGCGCCTACAGTGGCCTGATCACCCCAGGAGAACACGCATGTACAACCGCATCCTTGTCGCAACCGATGGTTCGCCCTTGTCGAAAAAGGCCGTCTCTGCCGCTATCAGCCTGGCCGCACTCACCGGCGCCGAATTGGTCGCGCTGACGGTCGTGCCGCGTTACCCCATGAGTTACTTTGAAGGCGGCATGTCGATCTCGCCGCAGGAGGTCTCGCGTGTGGAGCAGGCGTGGTCAGACAACGCCCGGCAGATTGTTGATGCGGTGACGGAAACCGCGATGAAAAAAGGCATCAAGGCCAAGGCCGTGGTGACCCGCTCCGACCTGGTGGCCGAAGCGGTGATTGCCGCAGCCAGCAAGCACAAGAGCGACCTGATCATCATGGCCTCCCACGGCCGCAAGGGGCTCAAGCGGGTGTTGCTCGGCAGCGAGACGCAGCATGTGCTGACGCATTCAACGGTACCGGTTCTGGTGTTGCGGTAAGGTTTTATGGCGGTGAGCGGCCCTCACCCCAACCCTCTACCATCTCTCCATGAACGATTTCAGCGCGGTCTGGATGGAAAAACTGCTGGCTGCCCACTGGCTCACGGCACACAGCCTGGTGGTGCTGACCGGGCTGGCGGTGTATGTCATCGGCTCGCATACCTTTGTCCAGCGGCGCCATCCTTCTGCCGCCATAGCGTGGGTGATCTCACTGGCGCTGCTGCCCTATATAGCCCTGCCGCTGTACCTGATGCTGGGCAACCGCAAACAGGGCGAGGGCCGGCCCCCGGCGATGCTGCCCCGGCCCCCCGGCCCTGGCGCGACAGCGAGCATGACTGACCAACTTGCTGCAGCGCTCGACCTGCCGGCTGAAGCCGGTTTTACCGACTTTCGGCTTCATGAAGACGGCTCTCAGGCGCGCACCGCCCTGCTCGCGCTGATCGCAGGCGCGACGCAAACACTGGACCTGTGCAGTTTCATTTTTTCCGGCGACGCGCTGGGCGATGAAGTGACGCATGCACTGGTGCAGCGCTCGCGTGCGGGAGTGCGGGTGCGGCTGATGATCGACGGCGCAGGGTTTTACCTCGGCAAGCGCCCCCGCATTGCCGCCTTGCAAAAGGCGGGCGTGCAGGTTGAACACTTCATGCCGCCAGTGCGCGCCGCCATGACTGGGCACCTGAACCTGCGCAACCATCGCAAGCTGGTGGTGGCTGACGGCGCGCACCTGTGGTGTGGCGGCCGCAACATCGCAGCCGAATATTTCCGGGGTGACGCAGAAAGCGCCCACGCCTGGATCGACCTGAGCTTCGACCTGCGCGGCGAGTTGGCGGCGCAAGCCCAGTTGCGTTTTAAGCAGGATTGGGCGCTTAACCTGCAGCAAACCGTTGAGGCGGGCGAGCCGTTTGTAGCTGCACCCGGGGAAGCCAACCCAACGACCGGGCGCATCGTCGCCAGCGGTCCGGACCAGGCGCAGGACACGATCTACACCTTGTTGCTGTCGGGCTGCTACACGGCGCGCTCCCGCATCCTGGCCGTGACGCCCTACTTCGTGCCGGACCCGCCGTTGTTGATGGCCCTCGTCCTGGCCGCGCGGCGCGGCGTCAAGGTGGACCTGTTGTTGCCCCGCCGCTCCAACCACCGGCTGGCCGATCTGGCCCGGCCCAGCGCACTGCGCGAACTGGTGGCCGCCGGCGCGCAGGTCTGGCTCGCGCCCGGCATGGTGCATGCCAAAGCCGTGGTGATTGATGGCGGGCTGGCGCTGGCCGGCTCGGCCAATCTGGACGGGCGCAGCCTGTTTCTCAACTATGAGTTGATGGTGGCTTTTTACGACCGGCAGATTGTGGATTCGTTTGCGGAATGGATAGAGCGGCGGCTGGCGGGGGCGGCTCGCTATCACGCCCGGAGGCCTGGCCTGGCGCGGGAACTGACGGAGGGTTTGGTACGTTGGGTGGCGTTTCAGTTGTGAGCAGGCTATTGCAGCTTCACATGCACAGGCCTGCAAACGCGTCGTAATCCTCACACTTCGCAGTTGACTGCAGCAGCCTCCGGATACAGGTTGGGCAGCAAAATTTTCAGCGCATCCAGCGGAAAGTTGATGCGGGCTTGTTTGCGGATCGCCAGGCGGATCAAAGGCTTATGAAAACAGCCCCTTGTGCTGGTCCCGCAGCACATTCTTCTGCACCTTGCCCATCGTGTTGCGCGGCAACTCGGCCACCACAAAGCACTTCTTCGGAATCTTGAAATTGGCCAGTTGCGCCTTGAGCGTTGCGATGACCTGATTGCCGTCCAGCTTCGCCCCGGGTTTGGCAATCACAATGGCCACGCCCACTTCGCCGAAGTCTGCATGCGGCACGCCCACCAGCGCGCTTTCGGCGACGCCTGGCATGTCGTTGATGTAGCCCTCGATCTCGGCCGGGTAGACGTTGTAGCCCCCGCTGATGATCAGGTCCTTGCTGCGCCCGACGATGGTCACGTAACCACGCCCGTCGATCTTGCCCACGTCGCCGGTCTTGAAGTAGCCGTCTGCAGTGAACTCTTCTCTGGTCTTCTCCGGCATGCGCCAGTAGCCGCTGAACACGTTGGGCCCGCGTACCTCGATGGCGCCGATCTCGGCCGTTGTGCAGGCCTCGCCGCGCTCGTTTCTCACCCGCAGGCTCACGCCCGGCAGCGGGAAGCCCACGGTGCCGCCGCGCCGCTCGCCCTGCACGGCTTCATACGGGTTGGAGGTGAGCATGACGGTCTCGCTCATGCCGTAGCGCTCCAGAATCGTGTGACCGGTCCGCTCCTGCCATTCATTGAAGGTCTCCAGCAACAGCGGCGCAGAGCCCGCAATGAACAGGCGCATGTTGGCGCAGGCCTGGCGCGTCAGGCCCGGCTCCTGCAACAGCCGCACATACAGCGTGGGCACGCCCATGAACACCGTCGCCTCGGGCATCTTGCGTACCACCAGCGCCGGGTCAAACTTCGAAAGCCAGATCATTTTGCTGCCGTTGATCAGCGCGCCATGCAGCGCCACAAACAGGCCATGCACATGGAAGATGGGCAGCGCGTGGATCAGCACGTCGCCTTCTTTCCAGCCCCAGCAGTCCTTGAGCACCAGCGCATTGCTCAGCATGTTGCCGTGCGTGAGCATCGCGCCCTTGCTGCGGCCGGTGGTGCCGCTGGTGTAGAGGATGGCAGCCAGGTCGCCCTCCGACTGGTTGGCGATCTTGTGCTGGTCACTGTGGCGGGCGGCCTCTGCCAGCAGCGTGCCGGTGCGGTTGTCGTCCAGCGTGAAGACGTGCCGGGTACCGGCCTGCTTTGCAATACGACTGACCCACTCCACGTTCTTGCTGCTGCACACCACAACAGAAGGCTCGGCATTGCCGACGAAGTACTCGATCTCTGCGCTCTGGTAGGCCGTATTGAGTGGCAAAAACACATAGCCTGCGCGCAGCGTGGCCAGGTAGAGCATGGCCGCCTCCGCCGACTTCTCCACCTGCACGGCAATGCGCGCGCCCTTGGGCAGCTTGAGCGAGGCCAGCAGGTTGGCCATCATTGCGGTGGCGCGCTCCAGGTCGCGCCAGCTGTAATGCAGGCCGTTGTCGGTTTCGATGGCAACGGCGTCCAACTGCTCGGGAAAGGCCGCGCGCAGGGCGGCAAAAAGGTTGTGGTTGCTCATGGTGATCCGCTTTTTTCTAGAAATTGGGTTTGCGTTTGCCGAGGAAGGCGGTGATGCCTTCGCGGTGCTCGGCGCTGTCGGCATAGCGGTACGCGATGCGCGTCATTTTGGCCGCCGCGCTGGCCGGATAAGCCTTGAGCGCGCGTATGATTTTCTTGTTGAGCCTGGCCGCCTCGGGCGCCAGCGCCGCAATATTCTGCGCGGCCTTGAGAGCAACCGATGCCACCTTGTCATCCGGCACGATGCGGTTCAGAAAGCCCCGCGCCTTCATCTCGGCAGCGCCCAGTACGGAGGCCTCCAGCAGCATTTCGCGCAGCGTCAACTCACCCGCGGCCGCCATGACGACCTGCGCTTCGCGCGCAGCCATCGGGAAACCCAGCCGCGCGATCGGTGCGCCGAACTTGGCGCCCTCGCCTGCAATGCGGATATCGCAACAACTGGCGATCTCCAGCCCCGCGCCCATGCAGGCGCCCACGATCTGCGCGACGACCGGCACATCGCATTTGAGGATGGCCGACAGGCCGCCCCACACATCGTCTTCATGAAATTCGGCCAGCGAGCGTTCGTCAAAACGGAAGTCGGGGTATTCGGAAATGTCGCCGCCGGCGCAGAACGCGGCGGACTCTCCCCGAATGACGACGCAGCGCACGTCGGCGCTGGCCTGCAGGGTGATGAAAATAACGGCCAGCTCGCGCCACATGGCGCGGGACATCGCGTTGAGCTTGCCGGGGTGGGACAGGTTGACGAAAGCCAGGGGGCCTTCATATTCAAGTTTGATGATCCCCGGCATTGAGGCTTCCTAGTCGAGCTTGGCGCCCGACGACTTGACCACCGCCGTCCAGCGCTTGACCTCGCCACTCACAAAAGAACCAAACTGCTGCGAGCTCATCGCGGCGGGAAAGTCCGCGCCGTTGGTGGCCCAGATGGCCTTGAGTTCATCGGCGCTCAGGGCCTTTCGCATTTCGTCGGTAATGCGCGGCAGCAAATCAGCCGGCGTGCCTTTGGGCGCCCACAGGCCATACCAGGTGGTGACGTTGTAGTCCGGCAGGCCGAGCTCGGCCGCGCAGGGCACATCGGGAAAAGCCGCGTTGCGCGTCTTGCCCGCCACCATCAGGGCCTTCACGCGTCCGCCCTTGATGTGCGCGGCGCTGGAACCCAGGCCATCAAACATCATGTCCACCTGGCCGCCGACCAGATCGCGCAGCGAGGGGCCCGCGCCGGTGTAGGGAATGTGGGTGATGAAGGTGCCCGTTTGCTGCTTGAACAGTTCGCCCGCCAGGTGGTGCGAGGTACCGGCGCCGGCCGAGCCGTAGTTGTACTTGCCCGGGGCGCTTTTCATCGTCGCCAGGAAGGCCTTGAAGTCCTTGGCCGGGATGTTCTTCGGGTTGACGACCAGGACTTGCGGCACGTTGGCAGCCAGCAGCAGGGGAATGAAGTCGCTTTCGATGTTGTAGTCGAGCTTGGGGTACATCGATGGCGCAATGGTGTGGTGCACCGCGCCCATGAACAGGTTGTAGCCGTCGGGCACGGCCTTGGCCGCAATGCTGGCGCCCACGGTGCCGCCTGCGCCGCCGCGGTTCTCGATCACCAGCGTCTTGCCGGTCTGCCTGGAAAACTGCGCCGACAGCGGCCGGGCAAACGCATCTGTGCCGCCGCCTGCAGCGAACGGCACGATGAGCGTGACGGGCTTGGTAGGCCAGGCGCTGGCCTGGGCGTAGCCGAAGCCACAGTGCACCGCTGCACCGGCAGCCGCTGCACGCAAAATCGTGCGCCGGTTGATTTCATGGGTCATGTCTTGTCTCCTGTCGTTTTTTGAGGGGCTGCGTTCAACCTGAGGCCGGTGGACCGGCTTCTTTTATATGTGTTCAATCAAATGTAATGAGCTTCCACGTCGCCCGATACAGGGACTTTTCCCTGTGCGAGCAGCAAGCGGTGGCGGTCCAGACGCTTGAGGTCGTAGAGGTAGTTGACCATGAGGCCATAGGACTGCCGGAAGCCCTTGGCTGACGGATCGCCCGCCCAGTTCAGCCGCTCCACCCGCGCGCCGTTGCCCAGATGGAAACGCGCCACGGCATCCACCGGCTTGCCATCATGCAGCTCGCGGCCCAGGTAGTGCGCGGCGCATTGCAGCAGGAACTGGCGCGCCGGTGATTTGGCGTCCAGCGTCAGCGCGCGGTCCATCGCGGCCAAAACGTGCATCGGCGCAGGCGGTTCAAAGCCCACCGCGCGCCCGAGCTGGCCCCGTTCCTTGTCGCTCAGCCGCTTGAGCATGTCGGCTGCCGACTTGTGCAGCCAGGCGCGAAAGCCGGGGATGGGCGAGAGCGTTGCAAAAGTCTTGAGACGCGGGAATTCGTCACGCAGGGTTTCCACCACGCGCTTGATCAGCGAGTCGCCAAAGCTCACGCCGCGCAGGCCAGTCTGGGTGTTGCTGATGGAGTAGAAAATGGCCGTGGTGGCTTTGGCGAGATCTGACGCCGCAGCGGCCTCGTCCAGCAACGGCGTGATGCAGTTGGCGATCTCGCCCATCAACGCGACCTCCACAAAAATAAGCGGTTCATCCGGCAGGCGGGGGTGGAAGAAGCCGTAGCAGCGGCGGTCGCTGTCCAGCCGGTTCTTCACGTCGGACCAGCCCTTGATGTCGTGCACGGCTTCGTACTTGATCAGCTTCTCGATCAATGAGGCGGGGGAGTCCCAGCTGATGCGGCGCAGGTCCAGAAAGGCGACGTCGAACCAGGTGGAGAACAGGTTTTCAAGCTCTGCGTCCAGCGCGAGCAGGCGCTTGTCGCTCTTGAGGTGCGGCAGCAGTTCGGCCCGCAGGTCGACCAGGAAGCGCATGCCCTCGGGGTAGATGGTGAAGCGCTGCAACAGGCGTGTACGCGGCGAGACAAAGGCTTTGCGCAGCCGGATCTCGGCCTGGCCCTCGTCGGGGGTGCCTTGCGCGGAATCGTATTGGTCCCGCGCGGCCTTGACCTTCAGGGGGTCGGGTGCGAATTGCTCGCTCATCAGCAGCCAGGCGTCGCGCCGCTGGTCGGCGGTGGCGGCTGCATACCACTGGGCTACCCCTTTGGCGCGGCGCCCGCCTTCTACTTCGCTCACATGCGGGTCAATGATGGACTGCAGTTCAGTGAGGGTGCGGCGCAACACGCGGGGGGACAGGGCTTCCTGCTTGCGGCTCAAGGTGGCCTTGAGGCGCTCGCGCGTGGTGCGGGGGGCCAGAGGTGCAGAGGGTGGTGCCTGGGCGGATGCTGCAGGTAACAACGGCGCGGTTCTCGACACCGCAACCGTAGTCATCGCAGTAGTCGAGATCACAGCGGCTGAGGCGGCCCGGGAGGCGGCCGGTGCCGTGTCCACAGCGGACGTGCGCAGCCGCGACACGCTACGGGTGATCCAGTCGCCGGTGGTCATGCTTTTATTCCGTTTCCGATCAGGCCAGCCGTGAGGCCTGGTTGCGCGACAACTCGCGCAGCGCCTCGCGCTGGCGAGTCAGGTGGGTGCGCATGGCGGCGTCTGCGCCTTCGCTGTCGCGCGCCTTGAGCGCGGCGAACACGGCCATGTGCTCCGAGAGGCTTTGCTGCAGCCGGCCGGGGGCATGCAGCTGCTGCAGCCGCGCCAGGCGCAGGATCTTGCGCAGGTCGCCAATCACTAGCGCCAGCCAGGGGTTGCCCGCCAGCAGGATGATCGCCTCGTGGATGCTGTGGTTGACTTCGTAGTAGTCGGTGATGCGCCTGGCGCGGGCGTGCTTGCCCAGCTTGTCATGCAGCGCCTCCAGCGCCAGCAGGTCGGCGTCGCTGGCGTTGCGGGCGGCCTCAAATGCGCAGCGGCCTTCCAGCAGGGCTATGACGGGAAATATTTCGTCCAGGTCCTTTTCCGTCACCCGGTTCACAAAGCAGCCGCGGCGCGGCTCATGCCGCACCAGGCCTTCAGCAGTAAGCACCTTGAGCGCCTCGCGCAGGGGAGTGCGGGAGATTTTCATGGTCTCGCACAGGGTGGCCTCGTCCACGAAGCTGCCCGGCGCCAGCTCTCCGGCAAAGATGCGCTCACGCAGGGTGGCGGCCACTTCATCGTGCAGTGACTGGGGGGCGGGGTTGTTGCTGACGAGCTTCATAATTTTGGATAATTACGCGTAATTATGGATATGCGGCGGGATGTGGGCAAGGGTTGGACGTTGGTGGAAACCCTTTTTCGCCGGGAATGATGTTGTTGGGCAACGCTGCGCGATTGGCTGGCGGGTGCAATGAAGGCGTTGGTTGGCCCGGTCCGCGGGGCCTCCCAGACAGGTGAGAAACCGCGCGAACAGCGCGGCAACAATTCTCAGCGCCGCAGGTGCTGCTATTGATGAAGCGCGCTACGCGCAGTGGGGGCGAATCAAAACTACCGGAACATCACCTCAGGCGAAGCAAACTTGACCACTCCCGGCGTATTCCCACGCGAGCTGCCGAGCGCGCATTGGGCCGGTGACAGATCAGCCAGCCACTGCTTGAAGCGCAACACGGCAGGCGGCGTCATCAGGCAATGCGGGTTGGCGAATGGGTGGCCCAGGTGGAGCAGCTGGTGGCCCAGCTCATGGGCCAGCAACGCGGCCATGTAGGTGTTGGCAACCACTACGGGAGGCACCTCGCCACCGCGCAGCTGCACGGTCTGCGGCGAGTCGTCCAGAAACGGAAAGGTGCTGAGCACCGACACAAGCTTGAAGCGCCCTGCCCGGCTCTGCGTGGTGACGCCGTTGCTCACGCCGCCCCGGATCGCGCTGTGCACAGAGTTTTCTTCCCACTCGGCACTGGCGATCAGCTGGTTGGTGACCAGCACTTCATAAGGCAGGGCCGTCGAACCCAACACGTTCCAGTAAGCGTACTCATTGAAGCGGTCCACCCCGATCAGGGGCTGCCCGTCAGCACCCTTGAGTTGCTGCCAGTTGCGCAGCAGGGCCTGCTGCGTCTGCACCAGGGCGCGGGCGAATGCGAGGTCGGAATCGTCGGCCGGTGGCTGCAGCAGGTAGCTGGCGGCAAAGCGCTTTTGCGCCGCCAGCTCGCCCTCTTGCTGCAAGTCCTTGAGCAAATGTTTGGCCATTCGCTCCAGCGCAAATTCATTGGTGGTCGGGTCCAGCCTCTGGCTTTCAGCCTGCGCGGCAGTGCGTGGGCTCAACGCCGCGAAGACCTTGATGATGGGCAACTCGACCGGGGCCGCGAACGCGACTTTCAGGCCCATGTGCTTTTGCAGTTGCACCGCCGTCTGCGCGAGGATGTCATCAAGCTGCGCTGCGGGCAGCGGTGCAAAGCGCGGGTTATGTACATAGGCCACCCGCAAGGTCACGCCTTTGGCCACATCGGGCAGCGCAATCGGTTTGCCCGTTTGCGCCTGTGCAGCCGGCATCAGTGCGGCAAGGACGCACAGCATCCATGCCGCTACACGCTTCATGGCTGAGAGCGCCTGCCGGCCCGGATCCACATGACCATACCGATGACGATCATGGGCACGCAGAGCCACTGGCCCATGCTCAGTCCAAGGGCCAGTGTGCCCAGGAAGGCATCAGGCTCGCGGAAGAATTCGGCAATAAAGCGGAACACGCCGTAGCCGAACAGGAAGGCCCATGCCACCTGTCCCTCCTTGCGCTCCTTGCGCGCATACAGCCAGAGCAGCACAAACAGCAGCAGCCCTTCCATCAGGAACTGGTAGACCTGCGATGGGTGCCGCGGAAGGAGAGAGCCACTGTGGCGAAACACCATGCCCCATGGCAGGTCCGGGTCGCAAAAGCGGCCCCACAGTTCGCCGTTGATGAAATTGCCCACCCGCCCCGCCGCCAGGCCCGTGGGCACGCAGGGGGCGACAAAGTCAGCCACTTGCAGCCACGACCGCTTGCGCGAGCGGGCAAACCAGATCATTGAGGCAATGACGCCCAGCATCCCTCCGTGAAAGCTCATGCCACCTTGCCAGACCGCCAGAATCTCCAGCGGGTGCGTGACGTAGTAGCCCGGCTTGTAGAACAGGCAGTAGCCAATGCGCCCGCCCAGTACTACGCCCATGACGCCAAGAAAAAGAATGTCTTCCACGTCGCGGCGCGACCAGGCGCCGGGGCCCTGGATGCGTGCAAAGGGCTGGTGCTTCAGGCGCAACATGCCCAGCAACATGAACAGGCCAAAGGCCACAAGATAGGTCAGGCCGTACCAGTGCACGGCCAGTGGCCCCACTTGCAAGGCGATCGGGTTGATGTCGGGGTGGATCAGCATGGGTGGCTATTGTGCCCGCTGCGATGTGCCCTGCCTGTTAACCTGCGCACGTTCGCCGGCAAAGGCAATGAAGCGCTGCAGCGCAGGTACGGTGCAATCTTGGCGCCAGACCAGGCTGGTCTCGCAACCCGGCACCTGCAGCGCCTTGCGGCTGCCGCGGCCCTTGCGCACGGCAACATGCCGGTAGACGACGCCCGGCCGCTGGAATTGCGTGACGCTTTCGGGCACCCAGGCCACCCCCAGGCCGGCCGACACCAGGTTGACGATGGTCTGCATCTGGATCGCCTCCTGTGCCACCAGCGGCGAGTGACCCGCCGCGTGGTACAGGGCAAAAATCGCGTCGTATAGCGAGGGCACGATGCGGCGCGGAAAGATCACCAGCGGCTCGGCCAGTACGGCTTCCAGCGTCAGGTCTGGCACTTTGGCCAGGGGGTGATGGCCCGGCAGCGCGACCACCAAAGGCTCACGCGAGATCAGGCAGCGCGCCAGCCCCTCGGGCGCAAAGCCGGGCGAGTGCAGCATGAAGCCGGCGTCGATCTCGCCGCGGGCCAGGCGCGGCAACTGCACGTCACCGGTGGCCTCCAACAAATCCAGTTCCACGCGCGGGTTGAGCTTGCGGAAGGCGCGTACCCATTGGGGCAACAGGTCAAACCCGACGGTGGAGACGAAGGCCAGGCGCAGCCTGCCCGTTTCGCCGGCGGCAGCGGCGCGCGCGTGGGCCGGCAGGGCTTCGGCGCGGGCGAGCAGATCATGGACCTGCGGCAGCAAGGCCTCGCCGGCGGGCGTGATTGCGACGCTGCGCTTGGTGCGGTCGAACAGGCGCACGCCCAGCGCCTTCTCCAGCTGGGCAATGGCCTGAGTCAGGGGCGGCTGCGTCATGTGCAGGCTGAGCGCGGCGCGGCCAAAGTGCAACTCTGCCGCCACGGCGGCGAACTGGCGCCACAGGCGTAGTTCAATGACAGGTTCACTCATATGTTCAGCATATTAATACAGGCTGACAAATATATTGGAAAGATGAAACTACGCGGCGCATACTCTGGGCTGCAAACCGTTCCCCCGCCCTTACACCACCCCAAAGAGACACACCATGGCCGAGACAAAAGTCATCCAGATCAACCGCCGCAGCAAGAACATCGTCGAGGGCAAGTCCCGCGCGCCCAACCGCTCCATGTACTACGCCATGGGCTACCAGGAAAGCGACTTCAAGAAGCCAATGGTGGGCGTGGCCAACGGGCACAGTACCATCACGCCGTGCAATTCGGGCCTGCAGCGGCTGGCTGACGCAGCCATCGCCGGCATTGAAGAGGCCGGCGGCAACGCGCAGGTCTTTGGCACGCCGACCATCAGCGACGGCATGGCCATGGGCACCGAGGGCATGAAGTATTCGCTGATCAGCCGCGAGGTGATCAGCGACTGCATCGAGACCTGCGTGCAGGGCCAGTGGATGGACGGCGTGCTGGTGGTGGGCGGCTGCGACAAGAACATGCCCGGCGGCCTGATGGGCATGCTGCGCGCCAATGTGCCGGCCATCTATGTATACGGCGGCACCATACTGCCGGGCCACTACAAGGGCCAGGACCTGAACATCGTGAGCGTGTTCGAAGCCGTGGGCCAGAATGCCGCAGGCAACATGAGCGATGAAGACCTGCGCGAGATCGAAATGCGCGCCGTCCCCGGTACCGGCTCGTGCGGCGGCATGTACACGGCCAACACCATGTCGTCGGCCTTTGAGGCGCTGGGCATCTCGCTGCCCTACTCGTCCACCATGGCCAACCCGCATGACGAGAAAATGAACTCGGCCAAGGAGTCGGCCAAGGTGCTGATCGAGGCGATCAAGAAAGACATCAAGCCGCGCGACATCGTGACAAGAAAGGCGCTGGAGAACGCCGTGGCCGTGATCATGGCCACAGGCGGCTCGACCAACGCCGTGCTGCACTTCCTGGCGATTGCCCATGCCGCTGAAGTGGAGTGGACGATTGACGACTTTGAGCGGGTGCGCAAGAACACGCCGGTGCTGTGCGACCTGAAGCCTTCAGGCAAGTACCTGGCGGTGGACCTGCACAAGGCCGGCGGCATTCCGCAAGTGATGAAGGTGCTGCTGAACGCCGGCCTGCTGCATGGCGACTGCCTGACCATCAGCGGCCAGACCATTGCTGAAGTTCTGAAAGACGTGCCTGACGTGCCTCGCGCTGACCAGGACGTGATTCGCGGCATCGACAAGCCGATGTACGAGCAAGGCCACCTCGCCATCCTCAAGGGCAACCTCTCGCCAGAAGGCTGCGTCGCCAAGATCACGGGCCTGAAGAGCCCGGTGATGACCGGCCCGGCGCGCGTGTTTGACGACGAGCAGTCCGCCCTCAAGGCGATTCTGGACGGCAAGATCGTTGCGGGCGATGTGATGGTGCTGCGTTATCTGGGGCCCAAGGGCGGCCCGGGCATGCCGGAGATGCTGGCGCCCACCGGCGCGCTGGTGGGCGCGGGCCTCGGCGAAAGCGTGGGCCTGATCACCGATGGCCGTTTTTCAGGCGGTACCTGGGGCATGGTGGTGGGCCACGTGGCGCCGGAAGCCGCGGCAGGCGGCACCATTGCGTTCATTCATGAAGGCGACTCCATCACCATTGACGCACGCCAGCTGCTGCTGCAGCTGAATGTGCCGGATGCGGAGATCGCCAAACGCCGCGCTGCGTGGACGGCGCCCAAGCCGCGCTACATGCGTGGCGTGCAGGCCAAGTTTGCGTTCAATGCGTCAAGCGCCAGCAAGGGCGCCGTGCTGGACGACTACTGATCAGAGAGCGAGGCCGCGGCGGCTCACTTGCGGCCCGGCCGCTTGAGCGTTCCGATGGCTTCGCGGTTTTTGTCGATGCGCTCCTGCTTGCGCTTGTCCATGCGTTCCATGGCTTTTTTCTTGGTATAGCCCGTGGCATCAGCCCAGGCCCACCAAGCCATGGCCAGCGCGAACGGGGCCAGCACCACGTACCACGACCAGTTGGCCACGGCGCCGATCTCCAGGTACTTGAGAAGCATCAGGATGACGCCAACGCCGAGAAAATACATACTGACTCCAGAAAGTGAGCCGCTGACAGGTACTTGGTGCGTTGTACTTTACCGGTGCGTTACCGGCGCATTACGCACACATTACCAGCGAGTCAACAGCGATCATTACAATTGCGTTGAACGAATGTACTCCAACCCGCAGAGGAAAAAAATGAAAACCACCCTGTTCGCACTGATTGCCGTGTCCACCGCCCTGGCTGCCGCTCCCGCGTTTGCGGACCAGGCACTGGCCACCTCCAAAAACTGCATGGCCTGCCACGCCGCAGACAAGAAGCTGGTAGGCCCGGCTTACAAGGACGTGGCTGCCAAGTACGCGGGCCAGGCGGGTGCTGCTGACAAACTCGCCCAGAAGATCATGAAGGGTGGCGCGGGCGTTTGGGGCCCGGTGCCTATGCCTGCCAATACGCAGGTGAATGAAGCCGAAGCCAGGAAGCTCGCCGCCTGGGTGCTGAGCCTGAAGTAATTCGGCCGTTCCACAAAAAACCCGCTGCGATCCAGCGGGTTTTTTTATGCCTGCGATGTTCGGCGTGCCGTCACAAAAGGGCTTTCGCCCCTTCCCCAGAGAGGGAGGGAGCAAGAAAGACTCTTTCCTGAAGCGGAGGTGCTCAAGCCAACTTCAGAGCTTTTCGGAAAGCTGATCCAGGATCGCCGGATTCTCCAGCGTCGACGTGTCCTGCGTGATCGCCTCGCCCTTTGCAATCGAGCGCAGCAAACGCCGCATGATCTTGCCGCTGCGCGTCTTGGGCAGGTTGTCGCCAAAGCGGATGTCCTTGGGTTTGGCAATCGGGCCGATCTCCTTGGCCACCCAGGCACGCAACTCGTTGGCGATCTGCTTGGCCTCCTCGCCAGTGGGGCGTGAGCGCTTGAGCACAACAAAGGCGCACACCGCTTCACCCGTCAGGTCGTCTGGGCGGCCCACCACCGCGGCTTCGGCCACGAGGTCGGTCTTGGACACCAGCGCTGACTCGATCTCCATCGTGCCCAGGCGGTGGCCGGACACATTCAGTACATCGTCAATTCGCCCGGTAATGCGGAAATAACCGCGGTCCAGCGAGCGCACCGCGCCGTCGCCAGCCAGGTAGTACGTGCCGCCCATTTCCTCGGGGAAGTAACTCTTCTTGTAGCGCTCGGGGTCGTTCCAGATGTTGCGAATCATCGACGGCCACGGCCGTTTGACCACCAGCATGCCGCCCGCGCCATTGGCCACGTCGTGGCCGACTTCGTCCACGATGGCGGCCATGATGCCCGGCAGTGGCAAGGTGCAGGAGCCGGGCACCAGCGGCGTTGCGCCCGGCAGCGGCGTAATCATGTGGCCGCCGGTTTCTGTCTGCCAGAAGGTGTCCACAACCGGGCAGCGCTCATGGCCCACATGCTTGTAGTACCACATCCAGGCTTCAGGATTGATCGGCTCGCCCACCGACCCGAGGATGCGCAGGCTGGAAAGATCGGAGCGGTCCGGGTGCACCTTCTCGTCGCCCTCTGCAGCCTTGATGAGCGAGCGGATGGCCGTGGGCGCTGTGTAGAACACCGTGACCTTGTGCCGCTCGATCATCTGCCAGAAGCGGCCCGCGTTCGGGA
Organism: Ramlibacter sp.; assembly: GCA_014376765.1. Classification (GTDB taxonomy): domain Bacteria; phylum Pseudomonadota; class Gammaproteobacteria; order Burkholderiales; family Burkholderiaceae_C; genus JACMQX01. Next base: position 22,932 of record JACMQX010000072.1, read on the forward strand.
AGGTGGGCACGCCTTCAAAAATCACCTGGGTGCAACCTGCTGCGAGCGGGCCGTAGGCCACATAGGTGTGGCCGGTGATCCAGCCAATGTCGGCGGTGCACCAGAAAACGTCGGAGGGCTGGATGTCAAAGGTCCAGTCCATGGTGAGCTTGGCCCACATCAGGTAACCGCCGGTGGAATGCTGCACGCCCTTGGGCTTGCCGGTGGAGCCGGAGGTGTAGAGGATGAAAAGGGGATGCTCGGCGCTCACGAACTCGGGCGCGCAGACCGGGCTCTGGTCCTTGACGGCGTCGTCAAACGACTGGTCGCGACCGGCAACCATGTTGCAGGTAGTGGGCGTGCGCATGTAGACCAGCACATCTTTGAGCGTGGTGCAGCCGCCCATGGCGATGCCTTCGTCCACGATGGCCTTGAGCGGCAGCTCCTTGCCGCCGCGCATCTGGTAGTTGGCAGTGATCACCGCCACAGCGCCGGCGTCGATGATGCGTTCATGAAGCGCTTTGGCCGAGAACCCGCCAAACACCACGCTGTGCGTTGCGCCGATGCGGGCGCAGGCTTGCATGGCGATCACGCCCTCCACGGTCATCGGCATGTAGATGATGACGCGGTCACCCTTCTTGATGCCCCTGGACTTGAGTGCATTGGCAAACTGGCTGACGCGGGCGAGCAGTTCCTTGTAGGTGACCTTGGTGACGGCACCATCGTCCGCTTCAAAGATGACGGCCGTCTTGTTTTCGGTGGCCGTGCCCATGTGCCGGTCCAGGCAGTTGGCCGAGGCGTTGAGCTCGCCGTCTTCAAACCACTTGTAGAACGGCGCGTTGGACTCGTCCAGGGTTTGGGTAAAGGGCTTGTTCCACACCACGTTCTCGCGCGCCAGGCGGGCCCAGAAGCCTTCAAAGTCCTTCTCGGCCTCCGCACACAGCGCGTTGTAGGCGGGCATGCCGGAGATGCGCGCGGCCTTGACAACGGCATCTGCGGGAGGGAATACGCGGTTTTCGACCAGTACGGACTCGATGGCACTCATGGGTTTGTCTCCTGCTTTGGTATCAATTTGGCACTACTGTGTTCTTGCGCTCTTACACGCCCCTGACTGGCG
>JACMQX010000073.1 GCA_014376765.1 Ramlibacter sp.
ACCACCCTGGTGGAGCTGGTGCGCGAGACCACTTTGGCGGGCCACCAGGTGAGCGTCATCGAGCCGGGCATGTTCCGCACGCGGCCGTGCCCAGGCTACGCCGGCATCGATCTGGCGGTGCGCCCTGCCAAACGGGTGCGGCAACTGATGGACGCCGCCCAGCCTGACGCCATCCACATCGCTACCGAGGGCCCGCTGGGCTGGGCGGCGCGTGCTTACTGCCTGAAACACAAGTTGGCATTTACCACCGCCTTCCACACAAAATTTCCTGAGATCATCAACGCCTACTTCAAGGTGCCGGTGTCCTGGGGGTATGCGCTGTTCAAGCATTTTCACAAACCCTCGTCGAGTGTGATGGTGCCCACGCAGGGGGTGCTGGGCATGCTGCAGCAGCGCGGCTTTCGTAACCTGCGCAGCTGGACGCATGGGGTGGACATGGCGCTCTTCCAGTTCAGCGAAGAGACGCAGGTGCATGAGCCGCTGGGCATCATGGCCCGGCCGGTGGCGCTTTTTGTGGGCCGCGTGTCGCATGAGAAAAATATCGAGGACTTTCTCAAGATGGATTTCCCCGGCACAAAAATAGTCTGCGGCGTGGGCCCGCTGGAGGCCGACCTCAAGGCGCGGTACCCCCAGGTGCGCTGGCTGGGGTTATTGCCGCGCGACGAGCTCGCCAAGGTGTACGCTGCTGCTGATATGTTTGTCTTTCCCAGCCGGTCTGAAACCTTCGGCCTCGTGATGCTCGAGGCTATGGCCTGCGGCACGCCCGTGGCGGCCTACCCGGTGGACGGCCCGCTTGAAGTGCTGGGCCAGACGCTTGTGGACGGCACACCCGGCAACCGGGGCGGACTGCTGCATGAAGACCTGCGGCATGCCTGCTTTGGTGCGCTTGCCGTGCCACGCCACGAGGCGCGTAGCCGAGCGCTTGAATTCAGCTGGGCACATGCCACGCGCCTGTTTGTGAGCCACCTGGTGGCGGCGCGGCAGGCCGCGCCGGGGCCCGGCCATGAGGTACATGCTGTCACGCCACTGTCATCAAACTGAACAACACTCGTCACAATTGACTTACCTGCCACCTGCCCCTTCCATGTCCGCCCCTGCTACCGCTACGCTACCAACTGTTGCGGTTGCCTCAGTTCCCTTTCTTGACCGGGATCACAGCATCCTGGCATTCAACGAGCGGGTGCTCGATTGGGCGCGCAGGCCCGAAGTACCCTTGCTGGAGCGCCTGCGGTTTTTATGCATCGTCTCGTCCAACCTCGACGAGTTCTTTGAAGTGCGCGCCGCGCCCCACCTGACGGGCATGCAGGCCGCCGACCGCAAGGGCCTCTACACAGCAGACAGCTTCACCCGCCTGGCCTCCGTGGCGCATGACCTGGTGGCCCGCCAATATGCGCTGTACAACGATGAGCTGATGCCGGCTTTTGCCAAACACGGCATCCGGATCGAGTCCCACGGCGACCGCAACGCCGCGCAAAAGCGCTGGGTCCGCGATTATTTCGAGCGGGAGGTGCGGCCCCTGCTGATCCCCGTTGGCCTGGACCCGGCGCACCCGTTCCCGCAGGTGGCCAACAAGTCGCTGAACTTCATCGTGCAGCTGAGCGGGCGCGATGCCTTCGGTCGCGAGAACGACATTGCCATCGTCAAAGTGCCGCGCGTGCTGCCGCGGCTGATCCGCATGCCGGCCAAGGTGTCGGGCAAGCACACCCTGTTTGTATCCCTTTCCAGCGTGATCCGGGCTCACCTGTCGGAGCTGTTCCCGGGGCGGGAAGTAGGCCAGTTCTCGCAGTTCCGCGTGACACGCCACTCAGACCTCGCGGTAGATGAAGACGACGTGCGCAACCTGCGCATGGCGCTGCGGCAGGGCCTGCAGCACCGCCACTACGGGCAGGCTGTGCGGTTGGAAGTGTCGGCTGACTGCTCGGAGCATTTGTCCGATTTCCTGCTGCAGCAGTTCAACTTGCCGCGGCTGGCGCTGTACCGGGTGCATGGTCCTGTAAACCTGGTGCGCCTCACGCAGCTGATAGACCTGATCGACGAGCCGCGGCTGCTGTTTCCGCCCTACAAGCCGAGCTACCCCACGCAGCTGGTGGCTGGTCAAAGCATTTTTGAGCGGCTGCGGGAAGGCGACGTGCTGATCCACCAGCCATTCGAGAGTTTTGACGGCGTGCTGGCCTTCCTGCGCGAGGCGGCGCATGACCCGCAGGTGCTGGCCATCAAGCAGACCATCTACCGCACGGGCACCGACTCCGTGTTGATGGATCTGCTGCGCGAGGCAGTGCGCAATGGCAAGGAAGTCACAGCCGTGGTGGAGCTGAAGGCCCGCTTTGATGAAGAGGCCAACATCAACTGGGCCGAGATGCTGGAGTCGATTGGCGCGCAGGTGGTGTATGGCGTGGTGGGGCTCAAGACGCATGCCAAGATGCTTCTCGTCACGCGGCGCGAGGGCCGGCAGCTGGTGCGCTATGCCCACCTGTCCACCGGCAACTACAACCCGCGCACCTCCCGGCTGTACACCGACATCAGCCACCTCACGGCCAACCCGGCGTTGACGTCAGATGTCGAGCAGGTCTTTCTTCACATGGCGGGCCAAAGCCGCCTGCCCAAGCTCAACCATGCCTGGCTTGCGCCGTTCCTCATGCACCGCAAGTTCCTTGAAAAAATCGAAGCCCTGGGTGAGGCTGCGGCGCAGGGCAAAAAGACGCGCATCGTCGCCAAGATGAACGCCCTCACCGACGAAGCGCTGATGCTCAGCCTGGTGCGCGCCGGCCAGCGCGGCGTGAAAATCGATTTGATCGTGCGCGGCGCCTGCATGCTGCCGGCCCAGCTGCCGGGCGTGACGGACAACATCCGCGTGCGCTCGGTCATCGGCCGCTTTCTTGAGCATTCGCGCGTGTTTTACTTCCGCTGCGGCGGCGAGGAAGACCTCTACCTTTCCAGCGCCGACTGGATGAACCGCAACATGCTGCGCCGCATCGAGCTGGCCTGGCCGGTGACGGACCCCAAGCTGCGCCAGCGGTTGATTGATGAATGCCTGGTGGCCTACCTGCATGACGGCGTGGACGCCTGGGACCTGTGCCCCGACGGTGCTTACCGCCGCGTGGACAGTGCCACCCACCGCGCCGGCCATGGCGCCCAGGCCGCGCTCATGGCCCGCTATGCCGCGGCCGAAAGCGACGACGAGGAGTAGCCCATGGACCTGATTTTCTGGCGCCATGCCGAGGCCGAGGATGAAGGCCCTGACGGTGACGACATGCAGCGCTCTTTGACGCCGCGCGGTGAGAAGCAGGCGACGCGCATGGCGGCCTGGCTCGACCGGCAGTTGCCCGGTGGCACGCGCATTGTGTGCAGCCCCGCGCGGCGCTGCGAGCAAACGGTGTTGACGTTGGGGCGCAAGTACAAGGTGCGAGCTGAACTCGCGCCGGGTGCAATGCCTGAGGAGTTGCTGACACTGGCCCAATGGCCCGATGGAAAAATGACGGTGCTGGTGGTCGGCCACCAGCCGATGCTGGGCCAGACCATTGCGCAGTTGATGGGCATGCAGTCCAGTGACTGCTCGGTCAAGAAAGGCGCCGTCTGGTGGCTGCGCAGCCGCGACCGTGAAGGCGCAGGCCAGACGCTGCTGGTGATGGCGCAGTCGCCTGAGACGCTGTAGCCCCTCTTGCTCCTTCATCCTCCGGGACAGGGCTGGGGTGAGGGCAGGGTGCAGGCGTCGGGAGCATCTTTGGTCTCCGGCCCGCTGCCTGGCGGCGGAAAAGGCGTAACCCCCCTCTCAAATTTTCGGTTGATTCACGCGGCGGCTCAGCTCTTGCGCACTCTCCTTGCGTTCGCTGTACCGCTGCGTCAGGTAGCTGGAAACGCAGCGCGTGAGCAGCGTGAATTTCATGAGCTCTTCCATCACATCAACCAGGCGGTCATAAAACGCCGAGTCGCGCATGCGCCCGGCCTCGTCAAACTCCTGGAACGCCTTGGCGACCGACGCCTGGTTGGGGATGGTGATCATCCGCATCCACCGCCCGAGCACCCGCATCTGGTTGACCGCGTTGAACGACTGCGACCCACCGGAGACCTGCATCACCGCCAGCGTCTTGCCCTGTGTGGGCCGCACCGCGCCGACGGCCAGCGGGATCCAGTCGATTTGCGACTTCATGATGCCGGTCATGGCGCCGTGGCGCTCGGGGGAGGTCCAGACCATGCCCTCAGCCCACTGGGCTGCGCTGCGCAGCTCCTGGACTTTGTGATGCGTGTCGGGCTCGCCGTCCGGCTGGGGCAGGCCGGCAGGGTTGTAGATGCGCGTCTCGGCGCCCAACGCCTGCAGCAAGCGCGCCGCTTCTTCCGTCAGCAGGCGGCTGAAAGATCGCTCACGCAGGGAGCCATACAGCAGGAGGATCCGTGGCGAATGGGCCGGCGGCATCCGGGCCGTGAGTTGCTCGCTGGTGGGGACCTGAAAAAGCTCGGGCCTCAGGTGGGGCAGGTCAGGGATTGGCAACATGGCGGCCCTCGGCGTCAATGACCTGTTCGCCATCTTCCTTGGCGAAGGGGCCCTCGTGCGGGTCGGGCAAGAGGTCCAGCACTTGCTCGGACGGCCGGCACACCCGCGTGCCCAGCGGCGTGATGACGATTGGCCGCTCGATCAGGAGGGGGTGGGCCAGCATCTGGGCGATCAGTTGGTCGTCCGTCCAGTGCGGCT
>JACMQX010000074.1 GCA_014376765.1 Ramlibacter sp.
CTGCCCCGGCCGCTGTGGATCAGCGTGTACGACAGCGCCAATGTCGGGCCCGAAGAAATGGCGCAGGGCCTGGTCAAGTGGCTGCCGAAAGACGTGGGCGTGTTCTTCCAGGACGGCGTGGGCGTGCATGCCCGCGAAGCCGCGGTGGCCCGCCTGTATGCCAACGCGCTGTCGCGCCAGCTCGGCCCTGAGCGGGTGCGCATCATCGCCGAGGCATTCCGGCCCCAGGCAGGCGGCGGCTTCCGGCCGGCCACCATAGGGGAGCTGACGCCCCAGCTGGCGCGCTATGACGGCTACCCGATTTATCTGTTCGAAGGGCCGCGGTATGTTTCGCAGGAGCAGGTCGAGCTTCTCAGGCAGGCGATGCGCAAATAGGCCGGGGAAAACGCCCGCTTTCCAGCCGCGGTTCCGGCGCCGGCCGTGGCCGGCAGTGAAAACATTGCAGCACGTAGTTGCTTTCCTACACCGTATGTATGACGGTGCCGACACTACTGACAAAGGCGCCAACTTACATTGAAGTTGCTTATGAAACCAACTCTTACAACGTGCCTGTGGGCGGGCGTAGCATTGCTGGCGCCGGGCGCCATGAATTGCCACGCGATGACGTTGGGACCATTGCAGGGGTCAGTCGTGATCGGGCAAGCGCTCGATATGTCAGCACCGGTTGCCTTTGACAATATCGATGACGCCTGCCTCAGCGCTGAAGTCATGTACGGCGACACCCGGCTGCCTGCATCACAGGTGCGCATCAACTTGGTGGAGTCCGCCAGTGGCGCATCAAGAGCACGCATCACTTCAGCCCTGCCGGTGAATGAACCGGTGGTGGTGATCGAGTTGAAAGGCGGCTGCGCCCAGAAGTCACTGCGCCGCTATTTTGTGCTGGCCGACGCGCCCGGTACCGCGGCTGCAGCCGCCGCTGGTACGGCGCCAGCCGCAACCACCCCACCGGCTGCAGCCAACACCACGACCCGCCAGCTCAACAACGAAGCATCTGTGGTGGCACGCACTGCAGTGGCAGCCCGCCCGGCGGTGGCCATGGCCGGCCCTGGCCGTGAACGCAGCAATGCAGCAACTGGCAGGCTGATCCGCCAGGCACAAGCCGCGCCGGCCACACCGGCTTTTTTTGCGCCCGCACCGCCCGAACTGCCGCGCTCGCGCCTGCAACTGACAGTGGCCTATGCCTATGCCGATGCCCAGCCCTTGTTACGGCCTTCGGCAGAACTGCTCAGCCAACCTTCGCCTGAAGGGCGCGCCGCTGCCGCCGCCTTGTGGCGAACGCTCAAGGATGAACCACAGGTGCTGCAGGACACCGCAGCGCGCGTGAAACTGCTGGAGTCCGAACTGGCGCAACTGCGTGCCCTGACCACGGCGGATGCCGACACAGCCAGCAAGGCGCGCTGGATACAGGCGGCAGGCTGGGTCGGGCTGCTGGCGGCATTGCTGCTGCTCGGCGGTGGCGCCATGTGGGTCTACCGGCGCCACCTGGCCAAGGCGCGGCCGTCACCCAACTGGACGGATTCCAGCATCTTCAGTGAGCAGGAAACCGAACGGCGGCTGGCCGCCCGCGCGCAGCAGGCGCCCGGGCTGTCCAGCCTCCTGCCGGAGGGAATGGACGAAGATCTGCCCTTGCCGCCTTTGCATCCGCCCGGCACCCGCCCCTACGAGCCCTTGTTCACCTCGCGTTTTTCGCCACAGGCCGATGCCATCCCGCCTGTGGAAGTGCGGGCACAGCGCAACACCCACCGCAGTTCGGACAGCCAGCGTGCGCCGGTACCGGCCACCCCGCCGTCGACCGGCGAACGCGTGCAGATCCTGCGCGCCGCCCAGCATCAAGCCAGCTTCTTTGCCTACATGGAGCAATACGACGAGGCCGTCTCGCTGCTGCTGGCCTACATCGACAGCGAAGACTCCGCACCGCCGCTGGCCTTTCTGGAGCTGCTCAACCTGTTCCGGGTGCAGGACAGGCGCGAGGACTTTGAGCTGTGGAGTGACACCCTCTTTTGCACCTATGCCTGCGATGCCCCGCGCATGGAAGACCTGAACACGGACGACGACACGACCGGCTCACCCGATGCAGCCCTGGAGCAGCACCCGGCCGTGCTGTTCATGATCACGGCGGCCTGGCAATCACCGGGCGCCTTGCCCCTGCTGGAACAAACGCTGCTGGGTTCACCCGAGGGCATCGAGCTGCTGTCGGCCCCCGCTTACCGCGAACTGCTGTGGTTGCATGCCGTGGCTAGTGACCTGAGCGGCCTGCCCTCCGAAGAAGAGCAGGCCGGTACGGCCCGTGCGGCTGAAGCCGCGGGTGACGCTGCGAACGACTCTGCGCTGGACGCCGGCCTGGACTTTGACCTTGACGAGCTGGATGGGCCGCTGGACAGGCAGCTGGCCCCGCTGGTGGGCTGACACTCTTTCCATTCCTTATCCCGATGCTCGACCAACCTGCCCGCAAGCCGCCCGACGAACAAGAACGCATGGCCGAGCTGAAGGATTTCAGCATCCTGGACACAGCGCCGGATGACGACTACGAGCGCCTGGTGCAACTGGCCTCGGTGCTGTGCGAAACGCCGATGGCCGCGCTGACCTTCATCGACCACGACCGCCAGTGGTTCAAGGCCCGTGTCGGCCTGCCCCCGGTTCAGATCCCCCGCCGCCAGGCCCTGTGCGCCCACACGATTCTTGACTCGGGGCGCCTGCTGGAGGTGGAGGACGTCGCGGGCATCCCCTGGTTTGATGCGAGCGCTTATGGTCACGACGGGCGCGCCGTGCGCTTCTATGCGGCCGCGCCGCTCAAGACCCGCGACGGCAGCGCGATTGGCGCACTATGCGTGATGGACTATGCGCCCCGGACCTTGACGCCCGCCCAAAGGGAGTCGCTCACCAAGCTGGGCAGCGCTGTCGCGTCCCAGCTCAAACTGAGGCGCCAGTTGCGCGTGGCCACCCAGACCGACCGGCTCACCGGCCTGCCCAACTGGCTTCATTTTGAGTCGCAGTTCGACACGTCCAAACCGTCCCGCGGGATCGTGGCCTTTGTCAGGCTGCGCACGGTGAACCAGATCAATTCAGCTCACGGCTTCCGGGTGGCTGACAACCTGATCCAACAGACTGCCGACCGGCTGCGCGCCCATGCCGACGGCGGCACCTTCATCGGGCGGATCAAGCGCGGCCTGTTCATCATGTTCTTCCCCGACATGGGCCCCAAGGATTTTTCGCTGGAGGTCGCACCCCGGCTCACCACGGAGCTGCATACGCCGTACGGCGTCAATGACCTGATGCTGGTGTGCCCGGTCAACCTGGGCTTTGCCACCTACCCGGACGACGGCAAGTCGCTTGATGAAGTGGTGAACGCGGCTGACGCTGCGCTGCAGATGGCGATCGAGAGAGATGAATCCGTTGCCTTCTTTGACAAGTCGGTCGACAACCAGCTCAGCGTGCATTACCGCCTGGAGCCGCAGCTGCGCAAGGCGCTGCGGCTTGACCAGTTCGTCAACTACTACCAGCCCAAAATCAACCTGGCCACTGGCGAGGTCAGTGGTGTGGAAGCGCTGGTGCGCTGGATCCACCCGGAGCGCGGCGTCATACCGCCGCTGGACTTTGTACCCGCGCTTGAATCCACCGGCCTGATCCGCGAAGTGGGCAGCCATGTGATCAAGCGCGCCATGGTCGACTGGGCCGCCTGGCGCGCAGCCGGACTGAAGGCGCCACGCATCGCGGTGAACGTTGCGGCCGGCCAGTTGCGCAGTGCGGGTTTTGTGGAGGAGCTGCGAAGGGCGATAGAGTCCGTCGGCGCGCAATCGTCCGCCCTGGGGATCGAGGTGACCGAGAGCGTGCTGATCAGCAACATCGACACTGCCATTGAAGCCCTCACGCAGGTGCGCGAGCTGGGCGTGCCGGTGGCGATTGATGACTTCGGCACGGGTTATTCGTCGTTGGCCTACATCGTCACCTTGCCGATTGACGAGCTCAAGATCGACCGGGCCTTCATCAAGAAAATCACCGCTGACCCGGCCTACCGGGGCATCGTGCACACCTGTATTTCACTGGCTCACAACCTGAGCCTCAAAGTGGTGGCCGAAGGCGTGGAAACCCTGGCGCAGCAAGCGGCCCTGCAGGAGCTGGGTTGCGATGAAGCCCAGGGCTACTACTACAGCCCCCCGATTCCGGCAGACCAGATGGCTGCGCTGCTGTTGAACAGGCGAAGTCAATAAAAGCTTCAAGCAGGCAAAGCGATCAAGCCATCTTCGCCAACTCGAACAACACGGTAGGTGCAAGCTCCTTGGCCACATCATCACGACCCACCTTGGCAACTTCCCATCCTTCGAAACCAAGAGTGTGGAACGAGGGCGACACTTTGACGATCTCCACCAGCGGACAGCGGTCGTCACAGCCCAGCGCGTCAGCACGGGGCAGGTCGAATTCACTATGCGTGTCATAGGCCACCACGATGGCGTTGGGGCGCTTCTTGCTGGTGATCGCGCGTGCATCGCGCAGGTTGGCCACAGCCTTGGACCTGATGCCCGACAGGCGCAGGGCATCAACAGCAACGGCACGCAAGCCGACGTCCTGGGCCACAACAAGGACCCAGACATCCTGGAGGGACTGGGTGTTGCCGTCTGCGTCGCAAAACAGTTCCACACTCGACAGGCCATCAGACACCTTGAATGTTTTGGGAAACTCCACCGTCAGCACCGCAACATCATTGCCGCCCGAGCGCACCACGCTCAATCCGGCCGATGAAGCCATCTGCCGCAACAGCATCCAGTGCAGGCCATCGTTCAACCGCCGGCCCCGGTCCCGGGCTGCTGCGCCCGACGTGGGCAACGACGCCGCAGCGCCGGGCGGCGGGGCGGTTTTTACTTCCACCACCAGCTTGGATGGTGCCGGCCACTCCGGCGCGCTGACATTGAATTCGATGTGCCGGCTGAATGCCAGCGCCCAGTCAATGATGGTGTTGACCAACGTCACGGCCACGGGCGGGTCCAGCAACACATCCACCGGCATGAACCTGCCACTGACCTTCGCGCCAATGGCGTCGAGCTCGGCCTTGCGCTCGGCCAGCAGGTCTTCAATCATGCCGGACAACTCGACCCGGTCCTTGGCCTGGCGGATGCGCCCGCTGGCCAGCCGTGTGATCTGCTGCGCGCGCAGGCTGACCTCGCGAAGGCGCTGAAGGGTCTCGGCCAGGGCCTTGGCCTCGGCGGGGCGCAAACGCCCGGCGCCCACCAGGAAGTCCAGGCCGCGCAGGGCCACGTTGGTGCTTTCCATGGCTTGCTCCGACAGCGTTGCGGCAAGTGAAGGCCACTGTGTGGCCATCGTCCAGGGCGCACCCGGATCAGTCTGCGGCGCAGGTGCCGCACCATCAGACCAGCGGCGTTGCCGGTTGCCCAGGCGCGAACCTGAAGACACACCTTCGCCATCTTTATCGTTGGTGTCGTTCATGAGCGGCTTTCAGTGTTCGCGCAAGGTATTGCAGGGGCAGACCGTCAGGGCACCGCGGCCATCAGGCGGCTGCGGTCTGCTCAAAGCACTGGCGTGAGCAGTAGTCCACCAACGAATCAATCTCGGTCGACTTGTCGAACACCGCGTCCACGCCCAGCCGGGCGCAGGTCATGCGCACCGCTGCGGTCGCGTAGTTGCTGAACACGATGATTTTCTGGCCGACCCTGGCCCGCTGGATCTTCTCGACCAGGCGCAGGCCGCTGCCCGGGCTGAGGAACAGGTCCACCACCAGAATGTCCCAGCCCAGCGGGTTGCCGGCCAGCCACGCCAGGCTTTCAACCTCGGTGCTGCCCGTGCCCACCACGTTCACGCAGGTCATTTCCTCGAGGGCGCCCACCAGGTTTTCGCGCAGGATGGCGTTATCTTCTGCAAGATAGGCTTTGAGTTCCATCGGCAAAGGGTGCTCCAGTTTTGTTCCACAAGTCGTTACCCACTGTATCGACTGGTCCCTTGCCCGCTTTCAGAAGAGGGCGCATGTTCCTGTAGGACTCTGACTACTGTTGCCTGCGGGCGCCACAGCAGGGTTTACCATTGCCGGTCAGCGCGTGGACAGGGCTGCATGCAGACACCACTCTTACATCGCTTTCATGGATTCAACAAGACTTCTGCAACGGTCGCAGGCTTTCGTCAAACTGCTTGAACGCTCGGCGTTCATTGGCGTGTGGTCAATCTCGCCCGACTTGCAGGATGTCATCTGGTCCGAGCAGCTGGCCCTGCTGCACGGGCGTGAGGCCGGCTACAACCCGCCTCGCGGCGAAGCATTCAGTTTCTATGCGCCGGAATGGCGCGAAAAAGTCAGGGCGCTGCTGGCACTGTGCGCGCAGGACGGCACCCCGGTTGACGCCGAAGTGCAGATCGTGAAGCCGCAGGGCACCCGGTCCTGGATGCGCCTGATCGGCCACGCTGTTCCCGCACCCGATGGCACCATCACCGCCGTTGAAGGCGCGTTGCAGGAGATCGCGCCGCATGGGCATGCGCACGGCACCTTGCTGCGCCACACCGTCAGCATGGGCGGCGCCATGGGCAGCGGCGAGGCCTTTGCCACGCTGGACCGCGAGGGCCGCTTCTCCTACCTCAACGAGCAGGCCACCCTGTTGCTTAGCACCGGCGGCGAAGACCTGCTGGGCCGCAAGATCTGGACGATGTTCCAGAAGACGGTGCGGCTGCGGCTGGAAGAGCTTTTGCGCGACGCGTTTGCCCATGCCTCCACCATCGAGTTTGAAGAGCCTGATGCCTGGCAGAGTCGCTGGCTGGAAGTACGCGGCTACCCCTTTGGCGGCGGGCTCGCAGTGCACCTGCGGGACGTCACGGCGCGGCGCAAGTCGCAAGAGCACCTGCGGCTGCTGGAAAGCAGCATTTCAAGACTGAACGACATCGTCATCATCACGGAAGCGGGGCCGTTTTCCGAGCCGGGTCCGCGCATCGTCTTTGTCAATGAGGCCTTTGAACGGCGCACCGGCTACGCCCGCAATGAAGTGCTGGGCCGCACGCCCCGCCTGCTGCAAGGGCCGGGCACCCAGCGCGCCGCACTGGATCGCATCCGGAATGCGCTGGAGCAGTGGCAGCCGGTTCGGGTGGACGTGATCAACTACAACAAGGCAGGCGATCCGTACTGGGTCGACCTCGACATTTCGCCCGTGTGGAGCAAGGAGCGCATGCTCACGCACTGGGTCGCCGTGGGCCGCGACGTGACCGAGCGCAAGCTGGCCGACAAAAAGATCAAGTACCTGGCGTTTTATGACCAGCTGACCAAGTTGCCCAACCGGCAACTGTTGATGGACCGGCTGGAGGAAGCCCTGTCAGACAACGAGCACCCGCGCGACGGCGCCCTCATGTTCATTGACCTGGACAACTTCAAGGTGCTGAACGACACGCTGGGCCACCAGAAGGGTGACCTGCTTTTGCAGCAGGTGGCCGCGCGGCTGCGCTCCTGCGTGGCGCGCAACGACACGGTGGCCAGGCTTGGCGGCGATGAGTTTGTGATCCTGCTGCAAAACCGCCCGGACAAACCGCTCAAGCCGCAGACCGGGGCGCGCATTGTGGCCGACCGCATTCTTGCGGTGCTGGGCGAGCCCTATGTGCTGCCCGGCTGCCTGCATCACAGCACCTGCAGTATTGGCGTCGCGCTTTTTGACAAGTCCACCCCGTGGACGGTGAGCGAGCTGCTCAAGCAGGCCGATGTGGCCATGTACCAAGCCAAGAGTTTGGGGCGCAACACCGCCTGCTTTTTTGACCCGCAGATGCAGGCCAGCGTGAACGCAGGCGCAGCGCTGGCCTCTGACCTGCGGGACGCATGCCGCAACAACGAGTTTGTCGTTGCCTACCAGCCGCAGGTCGATGGGGACGGGAACATGGCGGGCGTGGAGGCGCTGCTGCGGTGGAACCA
>JACMQX010000075.1 GCA_014376765.1 Ramlibacter sp.
AGTTGGCGGTTGCCGGGCAGACCGCTCTGGCCTCGCGTGAAGAGCTGATCCGCCAGTTGGGCCTGACCGGCGCGCAGGCCGCGAAACTCAAGTTGCCAGAACGCCTGCCCGACCTGCCCAAGGCGCCACGCGACGCGGCCAACCTGGGCGCCACCGCGCTGGAGCAACGCCTGGACGTGCAGATGGCACGCCTGCAGCTGGACGCTGCCGGCCAGGCGCAAGGCCTCAATTTGCTCAGGAGCCTGGTTGACGTGGAAGTGGGCCTGCGCAACGACACCGTGTTCGACACCACCACCGGTGCACGCGACAACCGCCGGGGTTACGAGCTGGGCATCCGCCTGCCGCTGTTCGACTGGGGCGATGCGCAACGCAGCGCGATGAATGCGCAGGCGCTGGCTGCGGCCAACCGTTATGACGGCGTGACGCGGGCCGCATCATCGCAACTGCGCGAGAGCTATGGCGCCTACCGCACAGCGTACGACCTGGCGCGCCACTACCGTGACGAGATCGTGCCGCTGCGCCAGACCATGGCTGAAGAAAACGTGCTGCGTTACAACGGCATGTTGATCGGCGTGTTCGAACTGCTGGCCGATTCGCGCGAGCAGATCGCCAGCGTGATGGCTGCCATCAATGCGCAGCAGCAGTTCTGGCTGGCCGACGCCGGCCTGTCGTCATCGCTTCTCGGCAAACCCATGGCTGTGGGCGCCGCAGCTGCGCCCATGACATCTTCAACCGGCATGGAGGGTGCGGGCCACTGAGCCCGTGCATCAAGACAATGACACAGATCAAACCCAACAGCCGGCGCGGCTTCCTCTCGGGCGCAGGCGCACTCACCGGCGCGGTGGTTGCCGCCTCCGTCAGCAAGGTGGCGATGGCCGCGCTGCCCGAGCCGGTGCTGCAAAGCCGCCCCGACACCATGGCGCCGCTGGTGCCGCAAACCGGCAGGCCTTACAACCCGGTCGTCACCCTCAACGGCTGGACGTTGCCCTGGCGCATGAACAACGGCGTCAAGGAATTCCACCTCGTGGCCGAGCCCGTGGTGCGCGAAATGGCGCCAGGCTTCAAGGCGCACCTGTGGGGCTACAACGGCCAGTCGCCCGGGCCGACGATTGAGGTGGTGGAAGGCGACCGCGTGCGCATCTTCGTCACCAACAAGCTGCCCGAGCACACCAGCGTGCACTGGCACGGCCAGCGGCTGCCTAACGGCATGGACGGCGTGAGCGGCCTCACACAAAAGGCCATACAACCCGGCAAGACCTTCGCGTATGAATTCGTCGCACGCCGCCCCGGCACATTCATGTACCACCCGCATGCTGACGAGATGACGCAGATGGCCATGGGCATGATGGGCTCGTGGGTCACGCACCCCAAAGCAAAGCATCCGCTCATTGACGAGGTAGACCGCGACTTCATCTTCCTGCTGAACGCCTATGACGTGGACCCCGGCGCCTACACGCCCAAGATCATGACGATGCTGGACTTCAACATCTGGTCATGGAACAGCCGCGTGTTCCCCGGCATTGACTCGTTCAACGTGCGCCAGGGCGACAAGGTGCGGGTGCGCATTGGCAACCTCACCATGACCAACCACCCGATGCACATCCACGGGCACGAGTTCATGGTCACCGGAACCGACGGCGGGCCCGTGCCCAAGACGGCGCGCTGGCCCGAGGTGACTGCCGATGTGGCTGTGGGCCAGATGCGCCAGCTCGAGTTTGTGGCCGATGAAGAAGGCGACTGGGCCTTTCATTGCCACAAGAGCCACCACACCATGAACGCCATGGGCCACAACGTCCCCACCATGATCGGCGTGGACCACCGCAAGGTGGCGCGCGAGATCACCCGCCTTATCCCCGACTACATGGTGATGGGCGAGCGCGGCATGGCGGACATGGCCGAGATGCAGATGCCGCTGCCCGACAACACCATCCCGATGATGAGCGGCGACGGCCCCTTCGGCTCGGTAGAGATGGGCGGCATGTTCAGCGTGTTCAAGGTCAGGCGCGAGCAAAAACCCGGCGACTACAAGGACCCCGGCTGGTTCAAGCACCCTCCCGGTACGGTGGCGCAGGAATACGCGGCCAGCATGCCCGAGCCGGCCCGAGCCTCTCCACAAGGCAAGAGCGCCATGCCCGCCAAGGGCATCCCAGCCAGGGAAGTGGAAGTGCAGGTGCGAAAACCCAAGACCCACTCCGGCCATTGATCACGCCATAAAACTCAATTTATCAACTTCAAGGAAATCAAATGAAACCACTCAACATCATTCTGGCCGCTGCTCTTCTGGGCACATCCGTAAGCGCCATCGCGCTTGGCGACGAACACCATGCGAAAAAAACGGCAAGCCCCGTCAAGAAAGAGCAAAAAAACTGGGGCATTGCCGGCGACGCCAAAGATGTCAAACGAACGATTGAACTCACCATGAACGACACCATGCGCTTCACGCCGGACCGGATCGAAGTCCGTCAGGGCGAGGTGGTGAAGTTCGTCGTCAAGAACGCGGGAAAGACGCTGCATGAAATGGTCATCGGCGACAAAAAGACGCTGGATGAACACGCCGCACTGATGGTGAAGTTCCCGAACATGGCGCACGACGAACCGTACATGACACACGTCGCGGCCGGTAAAGCCAGCCAGCTGATCTGGAACTTCAACCGCGCAGGCGACTTCGACTTCGCCTGCCTCATCGCGGGCCACTACCAGGCGGGCATGGTGGGCAGGATCAAGGTGGTCGCAGACGGCAAGGCGTCTGCAAGCGCCGCGCCGTCCGCCACTGCAGGATTCATACAGGCCCAGAGCACGGCGCCCGCGAACGGAATGACCGCTGCTCCGCAAGCGGACCTGAGTGAAGCCGAAGTACGCAAGATCGACAAGGAAAACAAAAAGGTCACCCTCAAGCACGGCGAGATCAAGAACCTTGACATGCCCGCCATGACCATGATCTTTGAAGTCAGTGACGCTGCAGTGCTGGACGAACTGAAGGTGGGCGACAAGATCCGCTTCCGGGCAGCCGCAGGCGGTAACAAACTGATGGCCAACGACATACAACCCGCGCGGCGTTGACCTGCGGGTGGTCCTGCTGGAGGAATTGCGTCGACGAAATAGCCACTGTTTTCTGCCTGCAAAGATATGAGCGTTCGGTGCCGAACAGACACCATCTGAAGTTGACGTTAGCTTTGAATACTTTCGCCTTTAAGCACATCGCTTATCAAAGCGCGTTTTCAAAGTTTAGAACTTCAAAAAGGCAGAGACATGGCTAAAGCTCCCGGGAACCAAAATCCTCCTGTTAATCAACGCCGATTGCAAAAGTGCCCTACCGGCATTAAAGGTTTTGATGAAATAACAGAAGGTGGGTTGCCTAGAAACAGGATCACGTTAATCAGTGGAGGTCCTGGCTCCGGAAAAACGCTTTTGGGAATTGACTTTCTGGTCAACGGCGTGACGAACTACAAGGAGCGGGGCGTCTTCATGTCTTTCGAAGAATCGGCGGATGAGCTTTATCAAGATGTGGCTTCTCTCAACCTTGATTTGTTCGGCCTTGTTTCCAAAGATGAAATCCGGATGGAACATGTACTTTTGGAACGCAACGACATTCACGAAAAAGGCGAGTTCAATCTTGAAGGACTTTTTATCCGCCTGGAACTCGCGATTGACTCCATCAAAGCCAAGCGCGTGGTTCTGGACTCAATTGAGTCACTATTCGCGGGCATTACGGATGCTGGCGTTCTTCGTTTGGAGATCAAGCGGCTTTTCCGCTGGCTCAAGCTGAAACAGGTGACTGCCGTTATCACCGGCGAACAAGGAGAAGCCTCATTCACCCGGCACGGTCTTGAGGAATTTATTTCGGATTGCATCATCCTTCTGGACAACAGGGTGCGAAAGCAAGTTTCGACCCGCAGAATTCGTGTTATTAAATATCGCGGCTCCAACCATGGGACCAACGAATACCCGTTTGTGATTGACAAAGAAGGACTCTCCGTCATTCCCATTACTTCGGGAGGCCTCGATCATCCAGGCACAGACGAAAAGGTTTCCACAGGTGTTGCGTCGCTGAACAAGCTATTTGCCGGTGGGGGTTACACCAGAGGCAGCACTGTGCTGATCTCAGGTACCGCAGGCACTGGCAAAACCAGCCTCGCGGCTGCTTTCACCTTGGAAAGTTGCAAACGTGGCGAGCGCTGTCTTTACTTGTCTTATGAGGAATCCCCCGGGCAGCTTATCCAGAATATGCGTTCCATTGGGATGGATCTGGAAAAGTGGACGAAAAAAGGTACGTTGAAAATAATTTCAACGAGACCTGCCTTTTTTGGTCTGGAAACGCACTTGCTTGATTTGCACAAGCTTCTTGCTGATTTCAAACCAACTTCGGTCGTTATAGATCCGATAACAAGTCTTACCGGTCAGGCCGATGAATCGGAAGTCCAGTCCATGCTGACTCGCATGATCGATGCAATGAAGTCAAAACGCATCACCGCCGTTTTCACAAGTCTTGTTTCCTCCACGGCGCAAAATGACACGAGCGGTGAAATTGGCGTCTCATCCTTGATTGACACCTGGATCGTCGTTCGGGAGCTGGAAGAAAACGAAGGCAAAAAACGCATTCGCGGCATTTACATCGTCAAGTCACGTGGCACGGGCCATTCAAGTGATGTTCAAAAAATGATTTTTAGCGATAATGGAATCAACCTGTTGCCCATGGAGGATGGCGCGACCGCAGGCTCCGATCAGAAAAAAAAGGTTGGTAAAAGTACCATTATGAAAAGAAGTGGATGAATAACGTAAAAGCGTTTGAATCTCTTCCAAGCTTTATTGTTGGAATTGGCGCATCTGCTGGGGGTTTGAACGCCTTCAAAACCTTCTTTGATGCCCTGCCATCAAATACCGGCATGGCATTTGCCGTTATTTCGCACATTAACCCTGCTGCACACAGTCAGCTGGCGGAAATTTTGTCGCGGCATACAATAATGCCGGTGAAGCTCGCTGCTTCCGGCATGAAGGTTCTGGCAAATCGGGTGTTTGTGATTCCTGGCAACGCTGATCTTTCAATCGAGCATGGCGCCCTGGTCGTGGTCACGCCGCGCACCCGCAGGAACGCACAGGTAGATATATTCTTTGCATCGCTTGCAACAGCCATGGGGAAGCGTGCTGTCGGTATTGTTTTTTCGGGCTATGACGGTGACGGTGCTGAAGGCTGCAAGCGTATCAAGGCTGTTGGGGGAACCACCTTTGCCCAAGACACTTCTGCCGAAGTCAGCGGCATGCCTCTCAGCGCTCAAGCTACGGGTTGTGTTGACTTTGTGCTTTCACCTGAAGAAATCCCATTGGAATTGCAAAATTTAAGTAAGCGGTTAGGCAGGGCACTTTAACTTCAAGGCCCACCTGACAGGGGGAAAGGTTCAAGGCTGGCGCTGCGCGCGGTGCAAGAGCTTGGGGTTAAATATTCAGGCAAGGCCAGGTTGGCCCGCCACCATAATGGCAAACATCTTGCGCGTGACGGTGGAACACCCGGCCAGACAACTCGAATCCTTTCTGTGCAATGCTCAGGCTGAATAAATGCACAGGTTCCATGCCCTCACCGACGATCCATCCGACAGGAGTTCTCATGCCCCAAACATTTGACTTGACCAGTCACCGCGCCGGCCTGCGCCAGCGCGCAACGGCGAAATTGAGCGGCGGCGCCCAGACCGATCCCACGTCTGTCGGCATGCCGCAGGCGCTTACGGTGCTGTACCAGCTGGCTTCTTCACCATCGACTGCGAGTGACGCGCTGGCCTTGCTGCACGAACTTCAGGTCCATCAGGTTGAACTGGATATGCAGCAAGAGGGACTTCACCTCGCACTGTCCGAGGTTGAAGAAGCGCTGGTCCGTAAAACAGCGTTGGTTGACCACGCGCCGGTTGGCTTTTTGATCGTTGATGCGGGAACCGTGGTGCGCGAGATTAACTTCGCCGGCGCGCGGCTGCTTCACACATCACCCGAAGAATTGCTGGATCGTCCACTGGCCGGCTTGCTGTCGGTACCCAGCGCAGATGCATTGCATTTGTTGCTCGTACGAGCGCGCGATGGCCTGATGCCCGAGACCTGCAAAATGCTGCTGCCGCCTATCGATGGCGTTATCCGGGCCGTGCATGCAACTGCCAGTAAAGACACGATCCCCGAATGCTTTCTGCTGGTTCTGATGGCTGTGGCGTAGCGTGGCCGACAGCATAGGCGCGCAAGCCATCCCTATTGGTCGGGGATGTGCCCGGTAGCGCGGTGGACAAGGATTCTGGAACAGATATGGCTACTCAACCCGATCCCAGAAATAACCACTTGCTTGCCGCATTGGCGAACGCGGAGTGGCGGCGCTGGGCGCCACTGTTTGAGCCGGTGGAGATGCCGCTGGGCAAAGTGCTCTATGAATCGGGGGCCACAATGTCCCACGTGTATTTTCCGACCACCTCCATTGTTTCGCTGCTGTATGTTCTGGAAAACGGCTCCTCGGCGGAGATGGCTGTGGTGGGCAACGAAGGCCTGGTCGGAATCTCCCTGTTCATGGGCGGCGGGTCTACCCCCAGCCGCGCTGTAGTGCTGAGCGCGGGCCAAGGTTACCGTCTGGTTGCGCAAGCATTGATTGACGAGTTCAACCGAGCCGGCCCCGTGCTGCATCTGATGCTGCGCTACACCCAGGCGCTGATCACGCAAATGGCGCAGACGGCCGTGTGCAACCG
>JACMQX010000076.1 GCA_014376765.1 Ramlibacter sp.
GAAGAGCACGTCGTTCTTCTCGAGATTGGTCAGCAGCGCGGCCAGGTCCTTGGGCTTTTCCAGCACGGGGCCGGAGGTCTGGCGCAGGTTGACGCCCAGCTCATGCGCAATGATGTGGCTGAGCGTGGTCTTGCCCAGGCCGGGCGGGCCAAACAGCAGCACATGGTCCAGCGCTTCTTCGCGCTTGCGGGCCGCGCCGATGAAAATCTCCAGCTGCTCGCGGACTTTGGACTGGCCGATGTACTCGTCCAGCAGCTTGGGCCGCAGGGCACGCTCTACCGCCTCCTCAGCCGGCGACGCGGGCGCTGCGGAGATGACCCGCCTGGCGGGCGGCATGGCGAAGTCGTCGGTCTGGATGCTCAAGTTCGACCCTCTTGCACTAATTTATCAATGCCATCAATGAGCTTTTTGAAACTTGGAGAGCGCGGCGTATCGAGATTCAAATGCGGTGATATTTTTTTTGCCCAGTCTGTTTTGACTCCCGGGCCCACGGACTTAGGCTCAAGTCCGAGCGCACGCGCAAGCGTTTCCCAAGCTCCAACAACAGCGTCAGGCGAAATGCCCTTCAAAATTGGTCTCTTAAGCTGAGTCGGATAGGCTTTCTGTAAGGCCTCAATGTCTGCCAGGAACCAGCTCTCAGTCTCTTCAATAGCCAAACGAAAAAGTACTTTCGGCTTGTTGGGGAGTGCATCAAGCATCGAGTTCAGTTCCTTCAATAGATCACGGCAAGAGGTGTCGTCGACGTCGACAACGACCAGAACTACTGCATGGTCTGGCAATGACCTTCCAAAGCCGCGGAGCTTGGCTGGCAGCTGGTCCAGCAATCCTTGATGTTTGATGTTGGGCAAACTTAGAGGATTCTGAGGAAGTCGCCCTTTACCCCTATGCGGATGGATCCGAAAGTGTTCACCTTCACTCAGATTGAACTTTCGAATAAGCACTTCTCGCACTGCAGGCTCATCTGACGCGCCTTCAACTAACACCTCAAGCCAGATCATGGGTTACCAACGCCAAAGTGATTGCTATACCAAAGGCTTCCCATCGGAATACCCTCTTCGTACAGGCTTTGAATAGTCGAAATATCCGCCGCTCTTGTGACCTTTGAGTAGCCGTCACTCCCCTTATCCAAAATCCAAACTTCGGTCGGAGTGAGCGCGTCAACAAAATTTGGGGAATGGGTCGTAACTACGACCTGAGGGCCTTTAGTTTTTTGTGCAAAAGCCTGCAGTTCCTGCGCGAGAAGACTTAGCAACTGATGATGCAAGCCATTTTCTGGTTCCTCAATTCCAACAAGTGGTGCTGGATCAGGATCCTCCATCAAAAGCAAATATGCCAATAGCTTCAGTGATCCATCGGACATATCTTGTTGATAAAAAGGCTTGTCAAAGCCCTCAGCATGAAATTGCAAAAGAAGTCGTCCATCAGGCGCTTTTGCCGACTTAATACTTTGAATACCAGGAATCTTTGTGGCAATCAAATCCAGCATGGCGCGAAATCCGACCGGCCTTTCACGTTCAATGAATTGGAGATATTTCGCGAGGTTATCTCCACGCCGATTTAAATGAGAGTCTGCTCCAGACATCGGTTGAGTCCGTGCCATCTCAGGTACGAAATACGATAAATACCATCCGCCAAGGAACGCGCGAAACTGGTCAATTCGAGGATGATCGACCAAGGTTCCTAGGGTGGAAATGCCCAATACCTGTTTGTCGCTCATTTTGATAGAAACGCGCTCCTTGCCTTCGTTTCCTTCAATTTCTTCTCCTGACCATACATAGCCAGATCCATCCGAGAGTTCGAGAAAAGAGTAGGGCCATCCACTATTGTTTCCCTTGCGCCGTTGACGCAAGCGCTCATACACCACTGAAGGCCGCCCACGCCTGTCCGTGTTTATATGCAAGCTGTAACTAATGGGGCGTTCTTTTGAAGACTGCCGATAGCGAACCTCAAATTGAATAGGTCCGTCGACTCCCAATGTTCGTAGCCTGTCAAATCCTCCCCGATGCGGTTTGTCACATGCAGCTTCTACGCCTTCGTTCAAGCAGTCCCCCAGAAAGCCAAATGCATCCAACAAGGTTGATTTTCCAACCCCGTTTGCCCCAATGACGGCCATCAGACGCGGTAGCGATTCTGCGCTCTGATTTTCAAAAGTCTTCCCCAGCGTCACATTTTGAAGTGATCGATAGTTTTGTATTCGTATACCTTCAAGTATGGCCATGGGAATCTCCGGGAGTTTCTACTTGTTCAACGCCTTGAGGGCGAGCTTGATGCCTTCGCTCACGCCTACATCCTTGGGCAGCATCTTCAGGGAGGCGGCCGCCTCCCTGTCGCTGTAGCCCAGAGCAACCAGCGCCTGAAGAATGTCGACCTGCGCATCGCTGGAGACGCTGGCGGATCCGGCGCCCAGGTCGGCGCCAAATTTGCCTTTGAGTTCCAGCAACAAACGCTCAGCGGTTTTCTTGCCGATGCCGGGGACCTTGACCAGGCGGCCGGCGTCTTGCGTCGTAACGGCCTGCGCAATGTCGCCCACGCTCATGCCCGACAGCACGCTCAGGGCAGTGCGCGGGCCCACGCCGGAAATCTTGATCAGCAGCCTGAACGCCTCCCGCTCTGGTGCGCTGGCAAAGCCGTAGAGGATTTGCGCATCTTCGCGCACCACGAAGTGGGTGAGCAGCGAGATCTTCTCGCCAAGCCCGGGCAGGTTATAGAAGGTGCTCATCGGCACGTCGACTTCGTAGCCCACGCCGTTGCAGTCCACCAGCACCTGCGGCGGATTTTTTTCCGCCAGCGTCCCTTGCAGCCGGCCAATCATGGCTGCACCAGCCCGCGACGCGCCGCTTCAAGCGCAGCTTCAAGCGCAGCTTCCGCGCGCGACGACACGTTGAGCTTGCGGTAGATCTGCTTGATGTGGTCGGCGATCGTGTGCTTGGACAGGCCAAACTGCGCCACGATCTCGGGCAGCGTGTAGCCCTTGGCCACGCGCTGCAGCACATCGGTCTCGCGCTCGGTCAGCTTGACTTCATGCTCCAGATGGGTGCTCACCACGTCAATGCCGCTGCCGTCGGGCAGGCCCAGGTCAATCAGGGCCAGGTCAAAGCTCGTTTGCTGCACGCAGACCAGGGCCTGGTCGCGCCGCGCCGCCGTCACGACCTGGAGTGCAGGGAAGGCCGCGCGTGCCACCTGCCCCAGCCAGTTGCGGATTTCGGGCAGGTCTTCAACGATGAGGGCGCTGTTCATAGGCGTTCCATGTTAGCGGATCGCACCAGCGGGGCCCTCCCCGGGAGGCGCCGTTTTTCCGGTCGTGATGTCGGTCGTTATTTCCGCCATGACTTCAAGCGGCACGCTCAGGCTGAGCAGCGTTCCACCCAAGGCCCCGGCGCTGAATGTGTGAATGCCGCCCAGATTGCGGACGGCCTCACCCGTCAGACCGCGAACTGACAAGCGCATTTCATCGAGCGCCTGGCGGGCCATGCCCGAGATGCGTTCCCTGTCATCGGCATGCATGCTGGCCTGGGCAATGGTCAGCAGCTTGGCGCCCAGGTCGTCATGCAGGTCGAAGGCGATGCGCTGGCGCTCCTGCTGCTTGGTCTGCGTGGTGCGCAGCTCGCTCAGCTGTGCATAACTCTGCTGTATTTCGGATGTTTTTTCGCCACGCGTTGTTCAAGCACTTCGTTCGCGGTTTCGGCAAGACTGAGCGCCCTCACGAACATCTGGATCAGCCGGATGCCGATTACGACAAACAGTAAGGGCATGGCAAAGTGGATCACGTGAATCTTGGGCAGCGGCAGCAGGTCGTTCTGCAAGGCAATCTCGATGCCTGCCAGCATCACGGCCACCAGCAGCACCGATCCCATCAGCCAGAACTCGCGGCAGTGCGTGCGCCATGACTGGTAGAAAAAATAGCAGACGACGGCCAGGAATTCGATGGCGGTGAGGTTGTAGACGGCGCTGGCCGTCTTGAGCAGGTGGCCAGCCCCCGCCGCCCACAACACGGCGGGCACCACCAGCGCCTGCACCAGGACGAACATGTCGACCCAGAAAAAACGTTTATCGACAAATCGCAGCAGGAACAGGTAGACACAGCCCAATACGGGCGGGAAGGCCCAGCATGGACGCGCCCAATCTGAGGAACACCTCCAGGTTGGTGCAGGCGCGCTGGATGTAGGCCGAGAGCAGGCCGTCGCCGGCAGGGGTGTCAAAGCGCAGGCGGTACCAGACGCTGCCACTGTGGTGGGGAAAAGTTTTGTCACAGTCGTGAAGCAAGGTGACGGGTACCCAGCGCTCTGGCAGCTGGGTGGGGACGTCAACGAAGGCGGCCTCGGCTTTGTCCAGCACGATGACTGCGCCACTGGCAGGGCTTGCTGCCGCCAGGCCCAGCAGGCCCGCCAGACAGAGGACAATAAGTCCCCTGAACCCACGCATGAATGAATACGCCATCAACATCCGCATTGCATGATTGTCCGCCACACTTTTTCCCCACCCAACAACACCCGGCTGACCCACCTGTGCGGCCCCATGGACGCCCACCTGCGCACAGTGGAGACGGCACTGCAGGTGAGCATTGCGCACCGCCATGAGCAGTTCAAGATCGACGGCCCCAAGCCCAAGGCCACGCGCGCGCTGGAGATGCTGCAGGCGATGTATGAAATTGCCCAGCGCCCGATCGAGCCTGCCACGGTGCAGCTGATGCTGTCGGGCGACGGCGCCCTGGCCGACGCCACCGATGGCGCGATGGTGCTCAACACCCGGCGCGCTGACCTGAGGGCCCGCACGCCCAGCCAGTCGGTGTACCTGGACAACATTGCCAGCCACGACATCACCTTCGGCATTGGCCCGGCCGGCACCGGCAAGACTTACCTGGCCGTGGCCATGGCGGTGGATGCACTGGAGCGCAGCGCCGTCCAGCGCATTGTGCTGACGCGCCCGGCAGTGGAGGCCGGCGAGAAGCTTGGCTTTCTGCCGGGCGACCTGTCGCAAAAAGTGGACCCGTACCTGCGGCCGCTTTATGACGCGCTGTACGACCTGATGGGGTTTGACAAGGTGGTCAAGGCCTTCGAGCGGCAGGCGCTGGAGATCGCGCCGCTGGCCTTCATGCGGGGGCGCACGCTCAACAATGCCTTTGTGATTCTGGACGAGGCGCAAAACACCACCCCCGAGCAGATGAAGATGTTTTTGACGCGCATCGGCTTTGGCGCCAAGGCTGTCGTCACGGGGGATGTAAGCCAGATTGACTTACCCAAGGGGCAGCTTAGTGGGCTGATTGAGGCCGAGCGCATCCTGCGGCGCGTCAAGGGCATTGCGCACACCCACTTCACCACCGCCGACGTTGTGCGCCACCCGCTGGTGGCGCGCATCGTGGACGCGTATGACGCTGCGCGCAAGAAAGACGACGCGCAGGAGGCGCGCCTGACGCGCATGCGATGAGGGGAGGCTTGTGATGGCGCAGCCAGCATTGGCCCTGAGCCTGCAGTTTGGCAAGCTCGCTGACGCGGCCCCGCACCGCGCCGCGCTCAAGAGGGCGTCTGTAGCGTTGTGGATCTCCACCGCGCTGGCTCGCGACGCAGAGATCACGGTGCGCATCGTGGACACGGAAGAAGGCCGCGCGCTCAACCGCGAGTACCGCCACAAAGACTACGCCACCAATGTGCTGACTTTTGACTACGCCCGAGAGCCCGTGGTCATGGCCGACCTGGTGCTGTGTGCACCGGTGGTGGCGCGCGAGGCGCTGGAGCAGGGCAAGAGCCTGCAGGCGCACTATGCCCATCTGCTGGTGCACGGCACGCTGCATGCGCAAGGGTATGACCACGAGACAGGCGAGCGCGGCGCGCTGGAGATGGAGGCGCTGGAGGTCTTGCTGATGGGCGCGTTGGGGATGGACAACCCGTATTGAAGGAGCCGCTCCCTCGCGCAGGCTGTGCCCGCGCAAGGGATTACATTGATCAAATCAGGTCTTTCTCGTCGCCAAAGTGCGCTTCCACGTCGCTGGGCAGCAACTGGATGCTGGCGCGCAGGCCAGGCACGGCGCTCATCAGCGCCTGCTCGACAGTGGTCCGCACGGCTGCGGCGCGGCCCAGCGACCAGGTCGCAGGCATGTGCATGTGCATGTCGACAAACCGGCGCTGGCCGGCGCGGCGCGTGCTCAGGTGGTCAAACCGGATGGTGTGGTGCTCAAACTCCTTGAGCACACCGGCAATGTCGCTCAGCACTTCAGGCTCCACGGCTTCATCCATCAGCCCCTGGGATGCACGCCAGATCAGGTGAAAGCCCTCGCGCAGGATGTTCACCGCCACCGCAATGGCCACCAGCGGGTCCAGCCAGAGCCAACCCGTCAGCACCACGGCGCCTATGCCCACAATCACGCCGACGGAGGTCCACACATCGGTGACCAGATGGCGCGCATCGGCCTCCAGCGCGACCGAGCGGTGCACCTTGGCGGCTTGGAACATGACCCAGGCCAGCAGCCCGTTGAGCACCGAGCCGGCGGTAGACAGCACCAGGCCCCAGCCAACCTGCTCAAGCGCTTGTGGATGCATGAGGCGCGGTATGGTGGCCCAGATGATCGCGACAGCTGCAACGACGATGAGCGCGCCTTCGAAACCCGACGAAAAGTATTCCGCCTTGTGGTGGCCATAGGGATGGTCGTCGTCTGCAGGGCGGCGCGCGATGATGACCATGGCCACCCCGAACAACGCGCTGGCCAGGTTGACGAAGGACTCCATTGCGTCTGACAACAAGCCCACCGAGCCGGTGATGTACCAGGCCCAGGTCTTCAGGATGATGGTGGCAATGGCCACACCCACAGACACCCAGAGCAGACGCTGCGGGGTGAGTTGTACGAGGGTGCTCTGCTTCATGGACCTATTGTCATCGACCGGAGAGTGCAAGAATGCAGGCATGCCGCGCATCGCTAATCAGGCCTTTCTTGCCGCGCTCCTTTTACTGGTGGGTGGGGCAGCGTTCGCCCAGGTCGGGCCGACGCCGGCCGAGATAGCAAACTACAGAGGACTGCACGCGGCGGCCCAGCGGGGCGACGCGGTGCAGATCGACAAACTGATCGCCGGCAAATCCGCCCTCAACGCCCGCGACGGCCATGGCCGCACACCCTTACATGTGGCCGTATTTGCCCGCCAACGCAGCGCCGTGAGTGCGCTTGCCGGCGCCGGCGCTGACCTGCAGCTGCTGGACAACGACCGCTACGACGGCGTGACCATTGCATCCGTAGCTGATGATGAAGAAACGCTGCGCCTTCTGCTGGCGCTTGGCGCCAGCGCGAAGCTGATCACAAGCCGCTATGACGGGTCTGCCCTCATTGCCGCCGCACATCTGGGCCATGACGGCGTGGTGCGCCAGCTGATTGCTGCAGGCGCGCCGCTGGACCTGGTCAACAACCTGCACTGGACAGCGGTGATTGAGTCCATCGTGCTGGGCGACGGTGGCGCGCGCCACCAGGCAGTGCTCGCGGCCTTGATCCAGGCCGGCGCAAACCTGCAGTTTGCCGACCGTCAAGGCAACACGCCTCTGGCACTGGCCAGGTCGCGGGGCTATGGGGCGATGCTGCAGATGCTTGAGAAGGCTGGCGCGAAATAACGCGCGAGTCAGTGCGGTGCCACCACTGTGCGGTGCGGATAAACCTGCAAATGAGGCTCGACCTGCGCCAGCGCTAGATAGTCCCTGTCGTTGTGGACAAGCAGCACGTTCTGCTCCATGGCGATGACCGCCACCAGGCAGTCGGTGGACTTTCGTAAAGCATAGCCCGCCTTGAGGCCGCGCCGGTAGAGGCGGGCTGCGGCCTCAAAGGAATCAATGTCGTCCATGGGGCGCAAGATAGGTTGCGCGGAGAGGACCTTTTGCGCCGCAGTGAACTGCTTGCCCGATGCGAGGCCCTGAAGTACTTCAAGGTAGATCATCTGCGTGAGGGCCAGCTCCTCATGCGCCTCGCGTTGCTGGATGAAGCGCACGGCCTCCGTGTCAGCGCCACGCAGCCAGTCGAGCCAGACGGATGAGTCGACGAGAAGCATCAGGCTCTGTTGCCCTTGGACGCTTTGGTGGTGCTGGCTGGCACCGCCTTGCTGCGGACTGACCTGGGCGCTGGCGTGCCGGGTAGCGCAATGGCTGGAGAACTGTCTGGCATAGGGTCTGGCGTACGGTCTGGCGTACGGTCCAGTACCGGCGGAAGTTTGGCGACGGCTCCGGCTGGCGGCGCAGGCTGGCGGGTGACCTTGTAAATCGCACGGGGCTCCTCGACGCGGTATTGACCCACCTCGTTACCGCGCGCCCAGGGCGCCTTCGGGTCGTAGTCCGGATCGACGCCGCCAATGCCGAACAGCTCGCGCACCGAGGGCCGGTGGGCGCGGGCCACCATCTCGCGCAGCGCGCGATCAACCACCTCGCGCTTGGTGCGCGCGCCGGTGATGCGCATGGCCTCAGCCACAAGCTCATCGTCGATGTCGATGTTGGTCAGCATGGTTTTATTGTACATGCGATGTACATAAAAGCCACAGCCGAAAAGCCGCCTACGGCTGTCGCAGCAGGTAATTGCGTCCCGCCCCAAAGCCGAAGTCACAAAACCCGGGGCAATGTGCCTTTACGTCAACGTCACGCGGGCGAACTTTCGCTTGCCGACCTGGACAACATACGTGCCCGGCTGGAGCTTGAGCCCCTTGTCACTGACCACGCTGGAGTCCACGCGTACCCCGCCGCCATCGATCAGACGGTTGGCCTCGCCGCTGGAGGCAGCCAAGCCAGCCTGCTTGATCAGCTGGCCAATACCCAGAGGCGCTCCGCTGACCGACACCTGCGCGATTTCATCGGGCACTCCGCCCTTGCTGCGGTTGCTGAAGTCCTGCTCGGCGGCATCTGCAGCAGCAGCCGAATGAAAGCGCGTGGTGATCTCACGGGCCAGCATCACCTTGGCATCCTTGGGGTTACGGCCTGCTTGCACCTCCTGCTCGAGCGCCGCAATTTCCGCCTCGCTCCTGAAGCTGAGCAGCGTGTACCAGCGCCACATCAGCACGTCGCTGATCGACAGCACCTTGGCGAACATGGTGTTGGCGTCTTCCGAAATGCCGATGTAGTTGCTTTTGCTCTTGGACATTTTGTCGACGCCGTCCAGGCCCTCAAGCAGCGGCATCGTCAGGATGCACTGCGGTTCCTGGCCGTATTCAGCCTGCAGGTGCCGGCCGACCAGCAAATTGAATTTCTGGTCGGTGCCGCCCAGTTCCAGGTCGCTTTTCAGCGCCACCGAGTCGTAACCCTGCATCAGCGGGTACAAGAATTCATGCACGCTGATCGAGCGGCCATCCTTGAAGCGCTTGCTGAAGTCGTCACGCTCCATCATGCGGGCCACCGTGTATTTGGCCGCCAGCTGGATCATGCCGCGCGCACCCAGGGGGTCGCTCCACTCGCTGTTGTAACGCACCTCGGTACGGCTTTCGTCCAGGACCAGGCGGGCCTGCTTGTAATAAGTTTGCGCATTCGACTCGATCTGCTCGCGCGTAAGCGGCGGCCGCGTCGTGTTGCGGCCGGACGGGTCGCCAATCATGGTGGTGAAGTCGCCGATCAGGAAAATGACCGTGTGCCCCAAGTCCTGCAGCTGACGCATCTTGTTGAGCACCACGGTATGGCCAATGTGGATGTCCGGCGCGGTCGGGTCCAGCCCCAACTTGATGCGCAGTGGTTTCCCGGTCGCCTCGGACCTGGCCAGCTTCATGACCCATTCATCTTGCGGAATCAGCTCATCACAGCCGCGTAGGCTCACCGCGAGGGCTTCACGGACGCTATCGGAGACGTCCGATTTTGTAACAACAGCTTGATTCATAAGGGTTTTCTCAGATGTGGGGGGCGCCTGCGGCTATATACTTCGCGCAATCGGCGATTCTAAGTGGCGCATTTTTTGCCCACAAAAATGCTTTGCAAGCGTAGGGAACTCTCCCGAGCTTTTGTAGGACAAAGCAGACATACATTGGGGACATCTCTTTTGACTAATGGCTTGATTGCCGCACTGGACACCGTATTGTCCGGGCTGGCCGCTCGAATTCATCATCATCCAAAGCGCGTGACCGCCACTATTGCCGCGCTGATGCTGAGCGGCGCCGGCGGCGCCTTTGCCGTGGCATCCCTGGCCCCTGACGCTTCGGAATTGCCGGTACGCGAGGTTGTAGAAGCTGTGCAGGCCGAAGGCCTCGCAGCCCAGTC
The DNA here is from genome assembly GCA_014376765.1 of Ramlibacter sp. GTDB lineage: Bacteria > Pseudomonadota > Gammaproteobacteria > Burkholderiales > Burkholderiaceae_C > JACMQX01. The sequence continues at coordinate 10,195 of JACMQX010000076.1, forward strand.
AGAGGCACTGGCCTCTTTCAGTTTCAACCTTTTCCGCTCGGAAGTGACCCGCTCCAGCGACACCGCTGAAACCCTGCTCAAGCGCATGGGCATTGAAGATGCCGGCGCTGCTGCATTTCTGCGCAAAGATGCCAACGCCCGCTCCGGTCTGTTGGGCCGTGCCGGCCGCACGGTCAGTGCCGAGGCCAGCGATGCGCATGAACTCGTCAAGCTCAGCGTGCGCTGGAATCCGGAAGTCGACGGCAGCTTCAAACGCCTGGTGATTGAAAAGACCCCCACCGGATTTGCCTCGCGCATTGAGGCCGCGCCACTGACGGCCTCCACGCGACTGGCCGGCGGCGTCATCCGCAGCTCGCTGTTCGCGGCCACGGACGAAGCACGCATTCCCGACGCTGTCGCCACCCAAGTGGTCGAGATTTTTTCAAGCGACATCGACTTTCACCGCGCCCTGCGCAAGGGCGACCGCTTCTCCATCGTCTACGAGACGCTGGAAGCCGACGGCGAGCCGCTGCGCACCGGCCGCGTCCTTTCCGCTGAATTCGTCAACGGCGGCAAGTCGTTTCAGGCCATGTGGTTTCAGGAGCCCGGCCAAAAGGGCGGCTACTACACGCTGGCAGGTAATAGCCTGCGGCGCGCGTACCTCACTTCCCCAGTGGAGTTCTCGCGGGTGACCAGTGGCTTTTCGATGCGCTTTCACCCTATCCTGCAAAAGTGGCGCGCCCACCTGGGCGTGGACTATGCAGCGCCGACCGGCACGGCAGTGCGCAGCGTGGGTGATGGTGTGGTGGACTTCGCCGGTGTGCAAAACGGCTTCGGCAACGTTGTCATGGTCAAGCACAACGGCAATAACACCACGGTGTATGCCCACCTGAGCAAAATCGGCGTGCAAAAGGGCCAGCGCGTGAGCCAGGGGCAAACTCTGGGTGGCGTCGGCTCGACGGGCTGGGCCACAGGGCCGCATCTGCACTTCGAATTCCGCGTCAACGGCATGCACCAGGACCCTTTGGTCCTGGCACGCCAGAGCGAGGCGACGCCCGTGTCGGCTGCTGCCAAGCCGGCGTTTGACAAACTTGCTGCGGCTTTCCGCTTGCAGCTTTCGGCGGCCGGTTCGCTGCAGCAGGCCAGCGCCCAGTAATTGCTCCCCGGCCCTGGTCGGGGTCAGCAGCTTTTTTGCATGCGAGGATGAAGCCATGTCCGAGCTTTATATAGGGTTGATGTCCGGGACGTCGCTGGACGGCGTCGACGGCGTCCTCGCTGACCTCTCATCCTTGCCGCTGCGCGTTGTTGCCCATGTGGCCCTGCCCCTTGGCGATGGGCTTAAGGCCGAACTCCTGGCGCTCAATACCTCCGGGCCTGATGAACTGCACCGCGCCGCACTGGCTGGCAATGCACTGGTGCGTGTTTACGCGCAGGCTGTGTCCGCATTACTGAACCAAAGTGGCACCCCTGCGGCGCAGGTCCGCGCCATCGGCGCCCATGGCCAGACAGTCAGGCACCGCCCGCAGGAGTTTGACGGTACGGGCTATACCCTCCAACTCAACAATCCTGCCTTGCTGACCGAACTCACCGGAATCGATGTGGTCGCAGACTTGCGTAGCCGCGACGTCGCTGCTGGCGGTCAAGGTGCGCCTCTTGCTCCCTTGTTCCATGCGGGCGTGTTCAGCCGTCCAGATGTGGATGTGTTTGTACTCAATCTGGGGGGCATCTCCAACCTGAGTGTCCTGGGCGGTGATGGCAGCATCGTCGGCTTTGACTGCGGTCCGGGCAACAGCCTGATGGATCACTGGTGCCAGCAACACACCGCCAAACCCTACGACGCGGCCGGGGCGTGGGCCGCCAAGGGCAAGGTGGACAGCAAACTGCTGGCAGCCTTGCTGGATGTCCCTTACTTTGCACTGCCTGCGCCAAAGAGTACCGGCCGTGACCTGTTCAATCCCGGCTGGTTGGCAGGCAAGCTCGCTGCGTTTGGATCGCTGGCTGCAGTCGACGTGCAGGCGACGCTCGCCGAATTCACGGCCAGCACCTGCGCCAGTTGCGTCAAGAACTACGCAAAGACCGCAGGCACGCTCATTGTGTGCGGCGGTGGTGCATTCAACGATCACGTGATGAACCGCCTGCGTGGACTGTTGCCCGGCTTTACGGTGGAATCGTCTCAGGAACATGGGCTGGCGCCATTGCAGGTCGAGGCTGCGGCGTTTGCCTGGCTGGCGCAGCAGTGCGTACACGGCCTGGCTGCAGGCAAGTCCTCGGTCACCGGAGCCAAGGGCGCACGTGTCCTCGGCGCGTTGTACCCGCGCTGAACTTCATCATTACGGCAAGCCTGAAAGCAAAAGCCGCCCGAAGGCGGCTTGCGCAGGCGCTACGGCGCGCTCAGGCCGAGAAGCTTGAACCACATCCACAGGTCGTCGTGGCGTTGGGATTCTTGATGACGAACTGGGCGCCCTGGAGGTCTTCCTTGTAGTCAATCTCGGCACCCACCAGGTACTGGTAGCTCATGGCGTCAATCAGCAGGGACACGCCGTTCTTGGACATCACCGTATCGTCTTCATTGGTGATTTCATCAAACGTGAAGCCATACTGGAAACCAGAGCACCCGCCCCCCTGCACGAACACACGCAGCTTGAGTTCAGGGTTGCCTTCTTCGGCAATCAGATCGGCAACCTTAGCTGCTGCACTGTCTGTAAAGACCAGCGGCGCAGGCATTTCAGTCTGGATATTTTCAGCGACAGCACTCATGGGGAACTCCGGACGACAGGTGACAAGGGACGAACTAAATAGTAGCGCAAAACGCTCAACAATTCATTCAGCCGTTATTTGCCGCCAGTTTGAGTGTGGGCTTTTCATCGCCAGCACCCATGGGCTGCAACTGGCCGGCGATCACAGCCCCCTGGTGCATTTCAAGCGCCTTGTAGTGCACGTCACCGCAGATCCGGGCCTTGGGCTGCAATTCGAGCAGCTCGCTTGCATGTACGGGGCCATTGACTGCGCCATTGATGATGACGTGGTCGGCGTGAATCTCCCCGTTGACCGTGGCGGTTTCCGAGATCACCAGGATGCTGGGCTGCGCCGCCCCCGCACGGATGTCCCCAACCACATCGCCATCGACCCGAAGCCCTTCGGTGAAGATGAAGTGCCCTTCAATGCGGCTGCCGTGCGCGATCAGGCTTTTGATGGGGGGTTGTTTCTTCTTGCCGAACATGGGGGACTCCTGACGTCACGTTAAAGCTTGATCGTGTGCACCGCGCGAGTCGTGGTGCCGTCCACTACCTTGGCGGATACGTTTTTTACCATGACTTGTGGGGGCAAGTCGACAACTCCTTCGATGCGCCGGTATTGCTTGACCTGAAGTGCAACCGGGCCGTTGGGCAAGCTCATCATCCAGGGTTTACCGTTCAGCGTCCCGGTAAAGCTCAGTTCAAGCTTGCCGTTGTACTCCTGCGCGTTCTTCACGGGCTGGATCACCAGCACCTGCCACTTCATCTGTGTGCCATAGGGGGTCTCGGTCAGCATATCGGCCTGGAGGCCACGAATGGCGACTCCGTCGGCGCCGGCGGCCGGGATGAGCTTCTCGAAGAATCCCAAGTCATCACGCAATGCGCGGTTGGCTGATTCAAGGTTCTTGATCTGGGCCGTCAGCCGCTCCTGCGTCGTCTTCTCGGCCGTGAGCAGGCTTCCGGAGGTATTGATGATCGATTGCGTCTTGTTGCGCTCGTCGCGCAGCCTCGCGACCTCTTCACGCAGGCTGGCCAGCTCATGGGTCGAAGTGCGGTCCAGGCCTGCAATGCCCTTGCCAAACTCGAAAGCCCACAACCCGATCGCCGCGCAAAAGCCCAACACGATGGCCACGATGGCCCAGCGGATCGGCCAGGGCATGGCGCTTCTCACGGCCATGCGCGGTGCGCTGATAGTCAAGCGTCGGCGGAGCAGTCGAAATCTCATGGATGGGATGGCTGGTTCATGGGAAGGGGTCTCTATGGTGCCTGAAGGAAAAAAGCCGCAACAAGCGAACTTGTGCGGCTTTGTGTCGGTCGCAGAACGGATTAGCGTTTGCTGAACTGCTTGCGGCGGCGAGCGCCATGCAAGCCGACCTTCTTGCGTTCCACTTCGCGCGCATCACGCGTCACGAAGCCTGCCTGGCTGAGTGCTGGCTTGAGCGTTGCGTCATAGTCGATCAGCGCGCGCGTGATGCCGTGGCGAACCGCGCCGGCCTGGCCGGACTCGCCGCCGCCGTGCACGTTGACCATGATGTCAAACGTCTCGACGTGGTTCGTCAGGAACAGGGGTTGCTTGCAGATCATGATGGACGTCTCGCGGCCGAAGTAGGCCTGGATATCCTTGTCATTGACCGTGACCTTGCCCGTGCCTTTTTTCAGGAAGACGCGTGCGACGCTGGACTTGCGGCGGCCAGTCCCATTGTTCCATTCACCGATCATGCTGCGCTCCTGAGCTGGGGAAGATCCAGCACTTTGGGTTGCTGGGCGGTATGCGGATGCTCAGCGCCGCCGTACACCTTGAGTTTCTTGATCATCGCGTAACCAAGCGGGCCCTTGGGCAGCATGCCCTTGACGGCTTTTTCCAGGGCGCGGCCCGGATGCTTGGCTTGCATGTCGCGGAAATTGGTGGCCGTGATGCCGCCTGGATATCCGGAATGGCGATAGTAGATTTTGTCAGTCGACTTGGCGCCGGTGACACGCAGCTGGGCTGCATTGATGATGACGATGAAGTCACCGGTATCGACGTGAGGCGTGTAAATGGCCTTGTGTTTGCCGCGCAAACGGAGAGCAACTTCGCTGGCTACTCGTCCGAGGACCTTGTCGGTCGCGTCAATCACAAAC
>JACMQX010000077.1 GCA_014376765.1 Ramlibacter sp.
CAGGCCGGCGGCGGTGAAGTGCGGCTTTTTTCTGCGCTTAAAAAACAGGGTGTGGACGACGTGGCCATGCTGTTGTGGCAGTGGGCCCATCCGTGATCGACACCTTTCTTCAGGAACTGCCGCACGGCATCACGCTCAGCTGCCGAGCGGCTGGCCAGCGCGGGCGACCCGTGCTGATGTTCGTGCATGGCTTTCCCGAAGGCGCCTTTGTCTGGGACCGGCTGCTTGAACATTTTTCGCAGCCTGAACATGGTGGCTACCGCTGCATCGCCCCCAACCTCAGGGGGTTTGAAAAGTCCAGTGCACCCGCTGACGTCAAAGCCTACCGGCTCAGGCACCTGGTGCAGGACCTGGCCGCCTTGATCGCACTGGAAGGCGGCCCCTTGGTGTGCCTCGTGGCCCATGACTGGGGTGGCGCCGTAGCCTGGAATCTGGCCAACCAGCAGCCTGAGCTGGCACAAAAGCTCGCCATCATCAATTCGCCGCACCCCGGCACCTTCTTGCGCGAGCTGCAAGACAACCCGGCGCAGCAAGCTGCCAGCAGTTACATGAACTTCCTGATCCGCCCGGATGCGGAGCAATTGCTGGCCGAAAACGACTACAAACGCCTGTTCGGCCTCTTCGGCATGATGGGCGAGAGCGACGGCGCGCACCCGTGGTTGACCGAGCCGGTCAAGGACCAGTTCCGCCAGGTGTGGGCATCGGGCCTTACCGGCGGCTGCAATTACTACCGCGCCTCGCCGCTGCGTCCGCCGCGCCCGGAAGACCCGGCCGCCGCCGCGGTCAGCCTGCCGCTTGAGGCCCTCACCATCAAGCTGCCAACGCTGGTCGTGTGGGGCATGCTGGACCTGGCCCTGCCGCCCTCGCTGATTGACGGGCTCGATGCCTACATCCCCGACCTCACGCTCAAGCGCGTGGACGATGCCACGCACTGGATCGTGCACGAGCAACCTGAGCTCGTCATTTCGTTGCTGACTGAATTCCTGGCGCGCTGATTTGCTCGCCGCTCAGTAGAGCCCCGGCTCCCCATCTGGCCGGGTCTTGAAGCGGCGATGTGTCCACAGGTACTGCGCAGGATCAGTCCTGATCAGCTCCTCAAGGGTCGCGTTCATCAAACGCGTGTCAGCCTTGGCGTCGGCGGTGGGGAAGTTGTCCCAGGGCACGCCGACGTGGATGTCGTAGCCGCCTGCCGTCATAAGTGAGGTAACTGTTACGGCGCGGGCCCGCCCTACCCGGCAAAAGCGTGACAACGACGTCGTCGTGGCCGCGGGCACACCAAAGAAATCCACGAACTCTGAATAGGCCGGGCCGTAGTCCAGGTCGGGCAGTAAATAAAGCAGGGCGCCGCCGCTGATGTCCAGCGCGATTTTCCGCACGCCGTGGGCACGGGGGAACAGCACGACATCACCAAACCGGAGCCGCCCGCTCAGCACCCACCGGTCCACCTGCTGGTTGGACTGCGGCATATAGATCGTGGCGAACTTGCGCGGCAAGGTTTGTGTGAGGGCGGTCCACCCTGCGTCGAGGCCGACAAAGTGCGGCGCAAAAATGACGAACGGCTGTCGCGTTGCAAACGGCTGAACATCGCCGGTGATGCGAAGCCTCTGCTGCGTGACTTGAGGGTCCCCATGCCACAGCCAGCTGCGGTCCAGCCAGGCCTGGCCAAACAGCACGAAGTGGCGCCGCGCGAGCGCTCGCCGCTCGGGTGCTGCGAGGGCCGGGAAGCAAAGCGCCAGATTGGTCGTGGCAACACGCCGCCGCGGCACAGCCACCCCGTACAAAACCATACCCAGCAGCCACCCCATCGCGCGCACCCAGGGCAGGGGCAGCCGGCTAAGCAGACGCATGAAAACAATCCCGAGGCGACTCAACACGGGTCAGCCTTCCTGGCGGGGTTGTTTGTAGCGGGCGTAGCCCCACAGGTAAAGGTCAGGGCGCTTCAGGATCATCTGCTCCATCTGCGCATTGAGCGCGGCCGCAGCCGCTTCATTGGACGCATCGGCTGGCAGCTCGAACAACTCCATATTGATGACGTAGCCCTGCCCGCCTGGCAGCCGGTCACTCCACGCCAGCAACATGGGCGCGCCGGTCTGGCGCGCGAGCCGGAAAGCCAGCGTCATGGTGTAGGCGGGACGGCCAAAAAACGGCGCCCAGACGCCCAAGCCTTCACCGGGCACCTGGTCAGGCAAGAGGCCGATGGGCCGCCCCGCCTTGAGAGCCCGGAGCAGGAGCCGCACGCCGGCTGTGGTTGTAGGCGCTGGCTCAAGGCCGGGTGCGGAGCGCACTTCGCGCAGGATGGCGTCAAACCATGCGAATCTGGACGGCTTGTACAAAGTGGTCATGGCGCCATACCGTGGTGCAAAGTGCCCCGCCACCCCCTGCGCCGCCGCCTCGAACGAGCCCAGATGCGGCGTCATGAGGATGACCCCCTTGCCGCGAGAGAGCGCCGCCTCAATCAACTCGCCCCCTTTCCAGCTGATGAGCGGTTGCTTGACCGACTGCGGCCGCAGCCAGACCCAGGGCATCTCGGTCACCAGCCGCCCGGTTGCTGCAATCGCCCCGCGCGCAGCCGCATGGGTAATGCCGGCAAGCGCCGTGTTGTCCCTGAACCGCTGGCGATAGGTGCCAGACGCCAGGTACACCACCCAGCCGAGCAAGGCACCCAGGGCGTGAAGCAAAGACAGGGGCAAACGGGCCGACAGGCGAAACAAATGCTGCATGGATGTAAACTACGCCGGTCGCTGAGTTAACTGAACTACTTGCAGGGCGACATTAAAAAATTCTGCTAAAGCGTTCGCCGGAGCTCCCGCTCAAGGCAACGCGCCTTGACCACAACGGAGTTTATTCAAATGGCGAACGATTTCCTCTTTACTTCCGAATCCGTATCCGAGGGCCACCCCGACAAAGTGGCCGACCAGATCTCTGACGCGATCCTGGATGCGATCTTCACACAGGACCCGCGCTCACGCGTTGCAGCGGAAACGCTGTGCAACACCGGCCTCGTCGTGCTGGCAGGTGAGATCACCACCAACGCGCATGTCGACTACATCCAGGTGGCGCGCGACACCATCAAGCGCATTGGGTACGACAACACCGAATACGGCATTGACTACAAAGGCTGCGCGGTGATGGTCTGCTACGACAAACAGTCCAACGACATCGCCCAGGGTGTGGACCATGCGTCTGACGACCATCTGAACACCGGTGCCGGCGACCAGGGCCTGATGTTCGGCTACGCCTGCAACGAGACGCCCGAGCTCATGCCCGCGCCGATCTACTACGCCCACCGCCTGGTCGAGCGCCAGGCCCAGCTGCGCAAGGACGGCCGCCTGCCGTTCCTGCGGCCTGACGCCAAGAGCCAGGTGACGATGCGTTATTTAGACGGCAAGCCGCACAGCATTGACACCGTGGTGCTGTCCACCCAGCATGACCCGGACCAGAGCGAGACTTCCACCAAGATGAAGGCCAGCTTCAATGAAGCCATCATTGAAGAGCTGATCAAGCCGGTGTTGCCCAAGGAGTGGCTGAAGGAAACGCGTTTCCTGATCAACCCCACCGGCCGCTTCGTGATTGGCGGCCCTCAGGGCGACTGCGGCCTCACCGGCCGCAAGATCATTGTTGACACCTACGGCGGCGCCTGCCCGCACGGCGGCGGCGCGTTCTCGGGCAAGGACCCGAGCAAGGTCGACCGGTCGGCTGCCTACGCTGCGCGCTATGTTGCCAAGAACATCGTGGCTGCAGGCCTGGCCCGCCAGTGCCAGATCCAGGTGGCCTACGCGATTGGCGTAGCCAAGCCGATGAACGTGACCATCTACACCGAAGGCACCGGCGTGATCTCTGACGAAAAAATCGCCGAGCTCGTCAATGAACACTTCGACCTGCGGCCCAAAGGCATCATCCAGATGCTGGACCTGCTGCGGCCCATCTATGAGAAGACGGCAGCCTATGGTCACTTCGGCCGTGAAGAACCCGAATTCGCCTGGGAGCGCACCGATAAGGCCGCGATCCTGCGGGCTGCTGCCGGGCTGTAAAGGGACATTGCGCGGGGCTGCTGATAAAGCCACAAGCGTGACGCTCAAAAAAACCGCCCTCGGGCGGTTTTTTTATTGCGGCGTCTGCTGCCGCTGATATTCCGCGAGCTTCATCTCAATGTACTCACCGCGCTCCATTTCATGCAGCTGCGCCGCGTAGCGCTCAGTGGAGTTGAACCAGGCCTGCAGGCGCTTGTCGAGCCGGCCTGCCGCCGGGGTACCTAACCCGCCCAGGTAGGCATCAATGGCCAGGTAGTAACGCATGGTGTTGCGCTCCACAACGCCCCGTACGCCACCGATGTACTGCGGCTTGCCGCCCGCGTCCTTGCCAGTGACCGTGAAGCCAATCTTGTCGCTGCCTGCGGTGGCCAGGTAGGCCTTCATCGCCATCCGCCCGGCAAAACCATACCCATAGGAATAGCGCAGATGAAGAAATGTGCGGCCGCCGTCCACCGGGACGGCCTGCAGCATGATGCGGTAGTTGTTGGTGCCCAGCGGGCCATTGGGTGCGTGCATCTGGATCTCCAGATAGTCTGCAGTGGCCGATATCGGTTGCCAGGCAAAGTCAACCCGGTAGGCATCGGCCAGCGGTTGATTGAATTTCTTGCCCACCGCCATGGAGACCTCAGCGCCCTGAGATTTTTTCGTCACGCCACAGTACTTGGTGTTGAGGTGAAGAATCAACACATCGCACCACTCGCCCGCCTCGTTCAGCGCGGCACTGACGCTGGCAAAAGGATGGTCCACCACGGCATAAATATCACCTTTGATGTCGTTGGAGGACTCAGCCGAATCGAGCACCAGGGGGCGGCCAAACTGGTTTTGGCGCAGTTGCTCGCTCATCGCGCTGTAGCTGGTGCGTAGCGCTGCGGCGCCGCTTTGCGCGAGGGCGGCTGCAGAGGCGCCCAGCAAAATTCCCGCCAAAGTCAGGTGCTGGAGCCACACCAGGTATTGCGGTAGAGGTCTCCGTGTCATTTTTTTAAGGCGTCCGGGGACGCAAGTTTCAAACCACCAGCATAGGCGCGTTGCCGTGGTCGCTCTGTGTGTAAGGCCACCTAGCGATCCCCCCCGAATCCTGGACGCCGCCTTAATTCGCGACGAATTCGTCCTCGAATTCCGCGCGGATGGCGCTTTTATGTTGGTCCAAGCCCGGGGCCGGAGCAAAAGCCTCGGGTTCCCACCCAAGGGACAAGGGCGATTCCGGCACATCGGCAAACTGGCGCCCACGGGCATACGGCGTCGGCGATTGCTGGATGGCTACGCGGCAGGTGGCGTGGATTCACGAAGAACTGGCACCAACCCCTGCTGAACGCGCGTGGGCACGCCGCGTCATCGAGGCAAGCGCTGCTGCCCAGGGCGCAGCGGTGGCGGTCGACGGAAAGATGGTTGATCGCCCGGTTCTCCTGCGCGCGCAGGAAATCGACGCGGCTCCTTGAGCTTTAGCACTACATCTGCACGAAGCTTTTGCCAGGCTGCCTTGAAAACGTCATGAAACGCCCTTATGATTAGCACTCGTTGGAGTTGAGTGCTAACAGCACATCGGTCCCACGCAAGTTAATGAGCGCCAACTTATGGTTCAGCGCTTCTTGATCCTCAAAAACCAATTGCCAATCCCAAGGAGATCCAATGAAACTTCGTCCCCTCGCCGATCGCGTGATCGTCAAACGCATTGACAGCGAAACCAAGACCGCCTCCGGCATCGTCATTCCTGATGCAGCCGCCGAAAAGCCCGATCAAGGTGAAGTTCTGGCCGTTGGCCCGGG
>JACMQX010000078.1 GCA_014376765.1 Ramlibacter sp.
GGCATGCCGGCCACCGGCACCATTGCGCGCACGGTGACCAATGTGCGTTCGGGCGCGACGTCGCCGGTGTCGGGCCTGGTTCATGCGCTGACGTTGGTGGTGGTGGTGCTGGCAGCGGCGCCGCTGGCAGTGCATGTGCCGCTGGCGGTGCTGGCCGGCATCTTGTTGTACGTGGCCTGGAACATGGGTGAGTGGAACCAATTTGTGCGGCTCAGGCAACACAGCAACCACTACCGCCTGATCATGCTCGGCACGTTTTTTCTGACCGTTATTTTTGACCTGACGGTGGCGCTGCAGATCGGGCTGATTCTGGCCTGCGTGCTGTTTGTGCGGCGCATGAGCACATTGTTCCAGGTGGTGGAGATTTCGCGCAGCGTGGATGCTGCGAACTTCCAGCTCTACGGCTCGTTATTTTTCGGCGCCGTGGCCAAAATCGATCCGATTTTGACGATTGTGGAAAGCGCGCCGCAGGGGCTGCTGATACGGCTCGATGTTCAATCGCTGCAGTCCCTGGACACTTCGGGCCTGGACGTGCTGGAACAATTGCACAAAGCCATCGTGCTGCGTGGCGGCCGGCTGGTCCTGGCGGGGTTGAACGCGCAGCCCAGGTCGGTGATGGAGCGGTCAGGCTTTCTCGGGAAGATCGATACGACTTGACCGGCATAAAGCCAAGTTCACACATCGCTATTAAAATAATAGCTGCCTGCATTCACATTTATTAGGCTGGCAGCCTGTTTGACGCTTTAAACAGCTCGAAAATTATCCTGCAGCAGCCTTAAAACTTATCGCTGTCCCCCAGACGGGTTCACCAGCGCTTCTTCGGCCGAGCCGGTGTTCACAACTCGCAGATCGGCGTTAAACACAGTGGTGAAGATGAACGGCGTGTTGGGCGAGCTCAGATAGCGCCAGTCGTATTCGGTTTGCTGCTTCAGCGCATACGGGGTGATTTTCATCGGCTTGCCAAGCAGCTTTCTGACCTGCTCCACGCTCATGCCCGGCAGCACCAGCTTGAAGTTTTGCGGGCTCAAGACCTGACGTAGCGAGCTCATCTTGCCGTCAGGGCCGATGGTGATCATGTAGTTGACGTTGCCGGCAGGCTGGCGGTTGTATTCAAAGGTGCGCGCGCCGGGCGCGGCCACCACGGCAAGCGTGGCGTGCGGCAGCGGCGTGCCAGCCATGTCGGCGGCGTCCCAGACTTTCTCGGGCTCGCCAAAGCGTGCGCGCACGTCGGCCTCGGTTGCCACGCCCTCTTCCAGCTCGCTGATGCGCTGCTGGTCACAGCCAGCCAGACCCAGAAAAAAAGACAGCAAACCGACGGCGCCAATCGTCCTGGTTGAAAAACCTGAAAAAAACGCCCTTAAGCCTGGCAAAGATCGCATCGCAGTCCCTCCCCGTTAAAATCGAGTGACTATACGTTTCAAAGCTGATCCTCACCATGTCCTTTTTTCGCCGACCTGATTACACCTCTGAAGCCACGCAGTTTATCCAGCAGTTGAAAGCCAACAAGCCGACGCTGGAGGCCGAACAACGCGCCGGCCGCGCACTGCTGTGGGACAAAAACCTTAACCGCGCCGACCAGGCCGACTACCTTGACGGCAAGGTGCCGCAGCAAAGCTATGTCTACGGCACCAGTGGCCACCCGAACAGCAAGTAGTTGATGGTCAAATCGACCTGTAGCCCATGCGGAACGTTCGCTTTATGCTACATATATAATAGCAACTAAATTCTAGATGCAGCCTGTTCGCACATCATGAATTTACCTTTTGTCCCGATTTCGCTGCAGGTGCATGCGCTGTCGGCCGACTCGGGTCCCGCTGAAGCAATGCCCTACATGCCTGCCGTCATCGACCAGGTTGCGCTAGCCCGTCTGTACGGTGAGCCGCTATTTGCAATGCCGCATGATTTGTACATTCCGCCGGACGCGCTGCAGGTTTTCCTTGAGGCCTTTGAGGGCCCGCTGGACCTGCTTCTGTACCTTATCCGCAAGCAGAATTTCAATATTCTTGACATTCCGATGGCAGCCGTCACACGGCAGTATTTGATCTATGTCGATGAAATTCGTGCCACTAACCTGGAGCTGGCAGCCGAATATTTGCTGATGGCGGCGATGCTGATCGAGATCAAGTCGCGCATGCTTCTGCCGCCGAAAAAGGTCGCCGCAGGGCAAGAGCCCGAAGATCCGCGCGCCGAGCTGGTTCGCCGCCTGCTGGAATACGAGCAGATCAAGCTGGCCGCCCACAAGCTCAATGAGGTGCCGCAGTTTGGCCGCGATTTTCTACGCGCGCAGGTGCTTGTCGAACAATCGCTGCAGCCGCGCTTTCCTGACGTGAACGCGCTCGACCTGCAGGAGGCTTGGCGTGACATCGTCAAGCGCGCACGGCTGATCAGGCACCACGTCATCTCGCGCGAAGAGCTTTCGGTTCGCGAGCATATGAGCATCGTGCTGCGCCGCCTGCAGGGCCGCAAGTTTCTGGAATTTTCCGATTTGTTCGAAGCCGTCCGCGGCGTGCCGGTGCTGGTCGTCACGTTCATCGCCATGCTGGAGCTCGCCAAAGAAGGTCTTCTGGAAGTAACACAAGCCGAAGCATTCGCACCGATCTATGTGCGGCTGGCGTACACACCCACGTGACGGCTTTGGCAACCATTCCTGCAAATGCTTCACTTGCCTTTGACGTGCTGATCGTTGGCAGCGGCCTGGCTGGGCTGACCGCCGCGCTGCACCTGGCCCCGACCCACCGCGTGGCCATCCTGACCAAACGCGCCATGGCCGACGGCTCCAGCGGCTGGGCCCAGGGCGGCATTGCCGCCGTGCTGGAAAAAGGCGACACGTTTGAGGCGCATGTGGACGACACGCTGGTGGCCGGCGCCGGCCTGTGTGATCTGGCCGCCACCCATAAAGTGGTGGAAAACGCGCCCCACACCATCGCCTGGCTGCAAGGGCTGGGCGTGCCTTTTTCGCAGGAAGATGGCCAGCTTCACCTGACGCGGGAAGGCGGCCACAGCGCGCGCCGGATCGTGCACGTGACTGACGCTACCGGCGCCGCCGTGCAGCGCACGCTGATTGAGCGCGTCCGGCAGACCGCCAACATCAGCCTGTTCGAGCAGCACACTCTGGTGGACCTGATCACCAGCGACAAACTCCAGGCCCCCCACGAGCCGCCGCGCTGCCTGGGCCTGTACGCGCTTGACGCAGGCACGGACGAGGTCATCACCTTCAGCGCGCCGCACACCATTTTGGCCACGGGCGGCGCGGGCAAGGTCTACCTCTACACCACCAACCCTGACACCGCCACGGGTGACGGCATTGCCGCCGCCTGGCGCGCCGGCTGCCGCGCCGCCAACATGGAATTCATCCAGTTCCACCCCACTTGCCTTTACCACCCGCACGCCAAGTCGTTTTTGATCACCGAGGCCGTGCGGGGCGAAGGCGGGCGCTTGCTGCTGCCCGCATCGGCCGGAAGCACCCGCTTCATGCCGCAGCATGACGCCCGCGCCGAGCTGGCCCCACGTGACGTGGTGGCCCGTGCAATTGACTTCGAGATGAAAAAACACGGCCTGGACTGTGTCTACCTCGACATCTCGCACCAGCCGCTGGCCTTCATCCTGGCGCACTTCCCCAACATCTACGCTCGCTGCCTGGAGCTGGGCATTGACATCAGCAAGCACCCTATCCCTGTGGTGCCCGCCGCCCACTACACCTGCGGCGGCGTGCTGACCGACCTGGATGGCCGCACCGACCTGCCCGGCCTGTACGCCATTGGTGAGACCGCCTGCACCGGCCTGCACGGCGCCAACCGGTTGGCCAGCAACTCACTGGTCGAATGCATGGTGTTTGCCGAAGCCACGGCCCAGGACATCAAACACACACCGCGCCCTGCCCCGCCCGCCCTGCCCGCCTGGGACGACAGCCGCGTCACCGACGCCGACGAATCCGTGGTGCTGTCCCACAACTGGGACGAGTTGCGCCGCTTCATGTGGAATTACGTCGGCATTGTGCGCACCAACAAACGGCTGGAACGCGCCGCCCACCGCATCAAATTGCTGCAGGCCGAAATCAACGAGTTTTACGCCCACTTTCACGTCAGCCGCGACCTGCTGGAGCTGCGCAACCTGGTGCAGGTTGCCGACCTGATCGTGCAATCTGCCCAGGCCCGCAAAGAGAGCCGCGGCCTGCACTTCAGCCGCGACTACCCTGAGCTGGCGGCGACGGCGGCGCCGACCATTCTCATTCCACCGGCCGACTGAACGGCCGCCTTCGCCCTGCACCAAGGACCAACCTATCCCATCTGATCGTTGAATACTCCCGCGATCTGGCCGGTTTTTCCGA
>JACMQX010000079.1 GCA_014376765.1 Ramlibacter sp.
GCCCGGTGGGCCCCGGACGCACAACGGCTCTGGCAGGACGCCCATGACGGCTGGAACGCCCTGAAGGCCGAATACGAAGCGCTGGGCGCCAAGGTCACGGTCAAGCCCGCCGCCAAAGGCTGGCCTGACCTCGTGTTCACCGCGAACTGCGCGGTGGTGCTGGACCGCAAGGCCGTGATGGCCCGCTACCTGCGCCCCGAACGCACGGGAGAGGAGCCGCATGGGCAGCGCCTTTTTGAACAACTCCTGGCTCAGGGCGAACTGGATGCCATCCACCACATGCCGGCAGGCGTGTTTTTTGAAGGTGCCGGCGATGCGATTTTTGATCGCATCCGCCAGTGGTTCTGGACCGGTTGGGGCCAGCGCTCCAGCCATGAGGCAAGTGTTGCGCTGACCAGCGTATTCAAGATACCGACTGTTCCCCTGCAACTGGTCGACCCGCGCTTTTATCACCTGGACACATGCTTTTGCCTGCTGTCGGGCGGTGAGGTCATCTACCACCCTGCCGCCTTCAACGAAGAGGGGCGGGCGGACATCCGGGCGCGTGTGCCGGCCGCGTTGCTGATCGAGGCGCCGTTGGACGACGCCGAGCATTTGGGCGTGAACTCCGTGTGCCTGGGCCGCGATGTCGTGATGTGCCACTGCTCCGCCGCGCTGCGCGAGGAACTGGAAGGCCGCGGCTACCGGGTGCACGTGGTACCGCTGGGCTCGTTCAACCGCTCGGGCGGCGCGGCGTACTGCCTCACGCTCCGGTTGGACAATGTTTCAGGGTCCGGCACCTCCGCGCCCGCGTAAACTGCCGCCATGCAGCTCCCCGGCGCCCAACTCAACAACCACCTGCAAAAGGGCCTGAAGTCGCTCTACACCGTGCACGGTGACGAGCCGCTGCTGGTGCAAGAGGCTGCTGATGCGATCCGCGCCACGGCGCGGGCCCAGGGCTTCACCGAGCGCACCTCCCACACCGTGTCGGGTGCCCACTTCGACTGGAGCGAGGTCCTCGCCGCCGGCGGCTCGCTCAGCCTGTTTGCCGACAAGCAGATCGTGGAACTGCGCATTCCCTCGGGCAAGCCGGGCAAGGAAGGCAGCCCGGCCATCCAGCAGCTGGCTGAATCGTCACAGGGCAATGACTCGACGCTGACGCTTGTCATCCTGCCCAAGCTCGACAAGATGACCCGCACCGGCGCCTGGTTCACTGCCCTTGAGAATTGTGGTGTGACGGTGCAGGTGGACCCGGTGGAGCGCGCCGCGCTGCCCGCATGGATCGCGCAACGCCTGCAGGCACAAGGGCAGCGCGTGCTGGCGGGTGAAATCGGCCAGCGCACCCTGGCGTTTTTTGCTGATCGTGTTGAGGGCAATCTGCTGGCCGCTTTCCAGGAGATCCAGAAGCTGGGCCTGCTGTACCCGCAGGGCGAGCTGTCGTTTGAGCAGGTGGAAAGCGCGGTGCTCAATGTGGCGCGCTATGACGTCTTCAAACTGTCCGAGGCGGTGCTGGGCGGCCAGGTAGCCCGCGTGCAACGCATGCTCGACGGCCTGGAGGCCGAAGGGGAGGCAGCGGTGCTGGTGCACTACACCTTGAGTGAAGACATCCGCTCCCTCAAGCGGGTGAAGGACGCGATGCAGGCCGGCAGGCCGCTGCCCATGGCGCTGCGCGAACAACGCGTCTGGGGCGTGAAGGAGCGGCTGTTCGAGCGCGTGCTGCCGCGCCTGTCGGAGGTGGCGCTGTCCAACCTGCTGCATTCAGCACACCAGGTGGATGGGATCGTGAAGGGCATCAAGCAGAAGGACTGGCCGGCGGACGCGTGGCAGTCGCTGCATCGTTTGGCGATGCAGCTGTGCCAGGCCTGTGCTGTGCCTGCGCGCGGCTGATGCCCCGTTCGGGCAAAATAGCGGGTCCATGAACGCACTCAACATCGCCGAATACATGCAAACGCTGGGCCTGCAAGCCCGCGCTGCGTCTGCTGCCATGGCGCGTGCTGACAGCGCTGTCAAGAACCGCGCCCTGACTGCTCTGGCCGCGCTGTTGCGCACCAACTCACAAGCCCTGCAAACCGACAACGCGAAAGACCTGGAGCGCGCCACTGCCGCCGGCCTAGCCGCACCGCTGGTGGACCGCCTCAAGCTCACCCCCAAAATTATCGAAACCGTGGCAATGGGCTGCGAACAGCTCGCGGCCATGCCCGACGTGATTGGCGAGATCATCGGCATGAAGCAGCAGCCCAGCGGCATCCGCGTGGGGCAGATGCGCGTGCCGATCGGCGTGTTCGGCATGATCTTCGAGAGCCGTCCGAATGTGACCATTGAAGCGGCCAGCCTGTCGATCAAGAGCGGCAACGCCTGCATCCTGCGCGGCGGCTCGGAGGCGATTGAATCCAACAAGGCACTGGCCCGGCTGGTGCAGCAGGCACTGCAGGACTCGGGACTGCCCGCCGACGCGGTGCAGCTGGTTCAAACCACCGACCGCGAAGCCGTTGGCCAGCTCATCACCATGCCGCAGTATGTAGACGTGATCATCCCGCGCGGCGGCAAGGGCCTGATCGAGCGGGTCAGCCGTGACGCCAAGGTGCCGGTCATCAAGCACCTGGACGGCAACTGCCATGTGTATGTGGACGACCCGGTGGATATCGACATGGCCGTCAAGGTGGCGGACAACGCCAAGACGAACAAGTACAGCCCCTGCAATGCGAGCGAAGGCCTGCTGGTGGCCCGCGCTGTGGCGCAAACATTCCTGCCGAAGATCGGCGCCATCTTTGCCGCCAAGGGTGTCGAGATGCGCGGCGATGCGGAAGCGCTCGCCATCTTGCAGGCCACCGTCAGCCCCCAGCTTGCGCAAAGCCTGCTCAAGCCGGCGACCGAGCAGGACTGGTTCGAGGAATACCTCGCGCCTGTCATCAGCATCAAGGTGGTGGCGGGGATTGACGAAGCCATCGCTCACATCAACCACTACAGCAGCCACCACACCGACGCCATTCTCACGCGCGACCATGTGCATGCCCAGCGTTTCCTGCGCGAGGTGGACTCGGCCAGCGTGATGGTGAACGCGAGCACCCGCTTTGCTGACGGCTTCGAGTTTGGGCTGGGCGCTGAAATCGGCATCAGCACCGACAAGTTTCACGCCCGCGGTCCGGTCGGCATCGAAGGGCTGACCTCGCTCAAGTATGTGGTGCTGGGTACTGGCGAAGTGCGCGTCTGAACCTGGTCACCCACCGCCATGCATGACTTCTGGCCCGCTTGCGGCTACGGCCTTATGGGCCGCACCTCCAACAACCATCTGGCAGTAAGCGACGACTTCCTGCGGCTGCTGCTTGCCGCGCCCGAACTCGCGCCCATTTCAGACTCCTGCTTTGACGAGCGCGCCACCCACGAAGCGCTCTTGGCCAACCCCCGCCGCGAAGTGCCGCCTGACGAGCTGGCCCGCATCCGCGATGAAGACGCACGCGACAACTACGCCGTCTGGCTGCGCTTTCGCGCCCGCTTGCTGGCCCAGCCCTCGCTGGAGGCCAGCTACCTGGCACTGTTCCAGGGCGAGGGCGTTGATGTGCCGCCGGCCTTTGTGCAGCACCTGACGCAGGTGCTGGTGCGCCATGTGCTGGGCAACGCGGCCTCGGCGTTTGAAGCGCGGGCCGCCGAAATGCTGTTCAGGCCGCAGAAGATTTCCGTCATGGAAGACGGCGCCGTCATGGCCGCTGACGACGAGACGGTGGAGCGCCATGCCGTGTCCGCCGGGTTTGGCAGCATTGGTGAATTGCTCAAGCAAGGCGCTGCCTCCGTGCGCAGCGCCGACCTGGACGTACTGTCCGAGACCAATGCCGAGGTTTACTGGGACAGGGACGAGGCCCATGACCTGGTGGTGAGCATGAACTATGGCCAACCCACCGTGCAGGCCCTGTGCCGGGTGCTGGAGCGCTGGATCGGGCACTTTCTGGGGACCGCCGTCACCATCAACATCGACCGCCAGATCGACGATGAGCTGTGGGTCTGGCACGTAGGCCTGGATGCGCAGGCCAGCAGCGTGCTCAACGACCTGTACACGGGGGTGGAGGTCGGCGAGGAGCGCATGGCCCGCCTGCTGTGCCTGTTCAAACTCGAGTTCACCGATCCCGCGGCGATGCGTGCTGACGTGGCCGGCCGTCCGGTGTACCTGGCCATGGCCATGGATGAACAAAAAAGGCTCAAACTCAAGCCGCAGAATCTTTTGCTGAACCTGCCACTGGCGCGGCGTTCATAATCCTATTGGGTTGTAAGCTCCGATCTCGCCCTTTTATCCCCAGCAGTCAGTCAATCATTCCAAAGAGGGCCGCATGGTTCCGCATCTCATCACGGCACTCACGGGTCCGATCAACGAACTTGAACAACGGGTCCTCGACTCCATGCCCGCCATCGAGCGCTGGTTCCGCCTTGAATGGATGGAGCACACGCCTCCGTTCTACAGTTCGGTCGACATCCGCAACGCCGGCTTCAAGCTGGCGCCGGTTGACACCAACCTCTACCCCGGCGGCTGGAACAACCTGACGCAGCAGATGCTGCCGCTGGCCGTGCAGTCGGCCATGGCCGCAATCGAGAAGATCTGCCCCGAGGCCAAGAACCTGCTGGTCATTCCCGAGAACCACTCGCGCAACACCTTTTACCTGTCGAACCTGGTGCAACTCAAGCGCATCTTCCACATGGCGGGGCTGAACGTGCGCATTGGCTCGATCGACCCGGACATCAAGCAGTCCACGCCCATTGAGCTGCCCAACGGTGAATCGATCACGCTGGAGCCGGTGATCCGCAGCAAGCGCCGCCTGGGCCTGAAGAACTTCGACCCCTGCACCATCCTGCTGAACAACGATCTGTCGGCCGGCATCCCCGGCATCCTGGAAGACCTGCATGAGCAGTACCTCCTGCCGCCGCTGCATGCGGGCTGGTCGGTCCGCCGCAAGAGCCACCACTTCAAGAGCTACGAAGAAGTCTCCAAGCGCTTTGGCAAGCTGCTGGGCATTGACCCGTGGCTGATCAACCCGATGTTCAACCAGTGCGGTGAAGTCAATTTCACCGAGGGCACCGGGATGGACTGCCTCACCACCAATGTCGATGCGTTGCTGACGAAAATCCGCAAGAAGTACAAGGAATACGGCATTAACGAGAAGCCCTTCGTTGTGGTGAAAGCCGACAACGGCACCGCCGGCATGGGCATCATGACCGTGCGAGGCGTGAAGGACCTGGACGCGCTGAACAGCAGGGCAAAAAGCAAGCTGACTGCCGGCAAGGATGGCCATGACGTACACGACGTGATCATCCAGGAAGGGGTGTTGACCAACGAGCGTATGAACGACGCCGTGGCTGAACCGGTGGTCTACATGATGGACCGCTATGTGGTGGGCGGCTTCTACCGCATCCACGCCGAGCGGGGTATTGATGAAAACCTGAACGCACCCGGCGCGAGCTATGTGCCGCTGGCTTTTGCTGAAAGCACGCAGATGCCGCAGCCCGGCGTCAAGCCCGGTGCGAGCGCTCCGAACCGCTTCTACATGTACGGCGTCATAGGCAGGCTGGCGATGCTGGCCGCAAGCTATGAGCTCGAAGCCACGGACCCCGACGCCGAGGTCTACGACTGAGGTTATACCCAGTTGCTGCGCTGCTACAAAAACGCTCAATAACCCGATAAGACGTAGGGCCCGGTTGCACGGCGCATGGCCGGGCGCAAAATGGCGGGCCTTAGGTCATGGACCCCCGCCGGCCCGCTTGTCGAGCAGGCCATCAAAGACGGATAGTTTTAGTGCAAAGTTCGAAATCCTCTCTCGCGGCGCTTACCGTTGGCGCCATCGGTGTTGTCTACGGCGACATCGGGACCAGTGTTCTCTATGCCGTCAAGGAAGTCTTTGGCTCCGGCCATGTTCCTTTCACGCCGGCCAATGTCTACGGCATCCTCTCCATCTTCTTCTGGACGCTGACCATCATCGTCTCCATCAAGTACGTGGTGCTGGTGTTGCGTGCAGACAATGAAGGTGAGGGCGGTCTGGTGGCCATGCTGGCGCTGGCCTCGCAGTCGGTCAAAGACAAGCCAAAGTTGCGCAAGATCCTGCTGCTGGTCGGCATCTTCGGCACCTGCCTGTTCTACGGCGACGGTGTGATCACGCCGGCCATCTCGGTGCTGTCGGCGGTTGAAGGCCTGGAGATCGTCTCGCACGCATTCAAGGACTATGTGATCCCGATCACGCTGGTCGTGCTGTTCCTGCTTTTCTTTGTACAGAAAAACGGCACCAGCGGCATCGGCAAGTTCTTCGGGCCAATCACCCTGGTGTGGTTTGTCACTATCGCGGCGCTGGGCATCTCGCACATCGTCAGCAACCCGGCAATCCTGTGGGCAATCAACCCTCTGTATGCACTGCGTTTCATGTTCAGCATGCCGGGCACCACTTTCATCATCCTTGGTGCGGTGGTGCTGTGTGTAACGGGCGCCGAAGCGCTGTATGCCGACCTCGGCCACTTCGGCAAGAAGCCGATCCGCCTGGCCTGGTTCAGCGTGGTGATGCCGGCGCTGACGCTCAACTACTTCGGCCAGGGTGCGCTTTTGCTGGAACGGCCCGAGGCGGTCAAGAATCCGTTTTTCCTGATGGCGCCAGATTGGGCGCTGGTGCCGCTGGTCATCCTCGCCACGCTGGCTACGGTCATCGCCTCACAGGCGCTGATCTCGGGTGCCTTCAGCGTCACCAAGCAGGCGGTGCAGCTGGGTTACCTGCCGCGCCTGCAGATGCGTCACACCAGCGTGCGCGACACCGGTCAGATCTACATGCCCTTCGTCAACTGGAGCCTGTTCGTGGCCATTGTGCTGGCAGTCGTGATGTTCAAGTCCTCCAGCAGCCTGGCGGCGGCTTACGGTGTGGCGGTGACCACCGACATGCTGATCACCACTATCCTCACCTTCTTCGTGATCCGGTATGCCTGGAAGTACCCGCTGTGGCTGTGTATTGCAGCCACGGGTTTGTTCTTCGTGATCGACTTTGCCTTCTGGGCTTCCAACCTGCTCAAGCTGTTTGCCGGCGGCTGGTTCCCGCTCGCCATTGGAGGCCTGGTTTTCTTGCTGATGGTCACCTGGAAGACGGGCCGCCAGATGCTCTCTGAAAAGCAAAAGAGCGACGCGATCGACCTGCCCAGCTTTCTGGAGGCGGTGTTTGTCAGCCCGCCGGTGCGGGTGTCCGGCACCGCCGTGTTCCTCACCACCGAGATCGGCACCGTGCCCAACGCCTTGCTGCACAACCTCAAGCACAACAAGGTGCTGCATGACCACAACCTGTTCGTGACGGTGCGCCATCACGAAGTGCCCTGGATCGGCCTGGACAAGCGCGTGGAGATTACAACGCTGGGGCATCACTGTTGGCAGGTCACCATTCACTACGGCTTCAAGAACGACCCCGACGTGCCGCGCGCGCTGGAGCAGATCCGGGCCCGCGGTTGCGAGATCGAGGCCATGACCACCAGCTACTTCCTCTCGCGCGATCTGGTCGTCCCCACCATTGGCAGCGGCATGTCCCAATGGCGTGAAAAGCTGTTTGCGCAGATGCACCACAACGCCAGCGGCGCGGCAGACTTCCTGAATCTGCCGAGCGGCTCCGTGGTGGAGCTAGGCTCCAAAATCGAAATCTAGGCGCGCTTATTCAGGCTTGATATTGGCGCTGCGAACCAGGTTGCCCCAGCGCTCCGCCTCCACCTTCACGAACGCCGCAAACTGCTCGGGCGTGCCGCCACCCAGCTCGTTGCCCTGCCCCAGCATCTGTTCCTTGATGGTGGGGTCGGCCAGTGCCTTGGTGGTCGTTTCGTTCAGCAGCTTGACGATGGCCGGCGGCATGCCGGCAGGGCCGATCAGGCCTTGCCAGTTCTGCACCTCAAAGCCGGGGACTCCGGATTCGGCCATGGTGGGAATATCGGGAAACAGCTGCGAGCGCGTCTTGCTCGTGATTGCCAGGCCCCGCAATTTGCCGGCGCGCAGATTCGGCGCCGCTGAATACATCTGCTCGAACATCATGTCCACCTGGCCGCCCAGCAAATCGGTGGTGGCCGGTGCGCCGCCCTTGTAGGGAATGTGCGTCATGAAAATCCCGGAAAGCGACTTGAACATCTCGCCCGACAGGTGGTGCGAGCCGCCCAGGCCACCCGAGGCAAACGACAGCTTGCCGGGTGATGCCTTGGCCGCGGCGATCACGTCCTTGACGTTCTTGAACGGCGAGCTGGCTGGCACCATGAGCACCAGTGGGCCTTTTTCGATGAGGCAGATCGGTGTCAGGTCCCTGGCCGCATCAAAGCTCATTTTCTTGAACATGGTCGGGTTGACGGCCAGCGGGGCAAAGTTGCCCATGCCGATCACATAGCCGTCCGGCTTGGCCTTGGCAATGACGTCGGTGCCGATGTTGCCGCCCGCACCGGGCTTGTCGTCCACGATCACGGGTTGGCCCAGCGCTGTGGCGAGGAACTTGCCGATCTGGCGCGAGCGCTGGTCGGCATTGCCACCGGCTGCGTAGGGGCAGACAAACATGATGGGCTTGGACGGATACTTGTCCTGTGCAAACACGAAGCTGGGCATTGCAATACCCACAGTCGCAGCTTGAATGAGTTGGCGCCTTTGCATGACCTTCTCCTCTGGAGGTGTTGATCCTCCCCGAAGTGTCGCAGACCGCCAGCAGGCACCCCGGATGGGAAACCCTACATGCCGCACCAACCGTTAACGGCGGCGCGTTACGGCCGTTCGTAGAACAATATGCCCTGGCGCTTCGCCAACCGACCCAATGACTGCACTTTCATGAACATCCTTTTTGTTGCCGACCCGCTTGAATCTTTCAAGATCTACAAAGACACCACTTTCGCCATGATGCGGGAGGCCCAGCGGCGCGGCCACACCGTCTCGGCCTGCGAGCCGGCGCACCTCAGCTGGGTGAGTGGTGGCAAGGTCATGGGACACGTGCGCGACCTGCGGCTGACGGGCGATGAGGACACGTGGTTTGAAGTGACGCAACAGCACCTGGTGCCGCTCGCGTCCTTTGGCGCGGTGATCATGCGCAAGGACCCGCCGTTTGACTCCGAGTATTTTTACGCCACGCACCTGCTGGAGCAGGCCGAGCGCGACGGCGGCAAAGTCTTCAACAAGCCGCGCGCGCTGCGCGACCATCCCGAGAAGCTGGCCATCCTGGAGTTCCCCGGGTTCATCGGCCCGACGCTGGTGACGCGCAGTGCGGACGACATCAAACGCTTTCATGCCGAGCACAAGGACATCATCCTCAAACCGCTGGACGGCATGGGCGGCATGGGCATTTTCCGTGTGAAGGAAGATGGGCTGAACCTGGGCAGCATCACCGAGACGCTCAACAAGGAAGGTACGCAAACCGTGATGGTGCAGAAGTTCCTGCCCGAGATTGTGGAGGGCGACAAACGCGTGCTGGTCATCGGTGGCAAGGCCGTGCCCTTCAGCCTGGCGCGCATTCCGCAGGGCAATGAGGTACGGGGCAACCTGGCGGCGGGCGGCAAGGGCGTGGCAATGCCGCTGACGGCGCGTGAAAAGGAAATTGCCGAGGCGATCGGTCCTGTGCTTGCAGCGCGTGGGTTGCTGCTTGCGGGGATTGATGTGATCGGCGGTTGCGTGACCGAGATCAACGTCACCAGCCCGACGTGTTTTCAGGAGATCACGCAGCAGGCCGGGTTTGCTGTGGCTGTGATGTTTGTGGATGCGCTGGAGGCGGCGGTTTAAGGACGTCCCCCGTCCGGCCTTCGGCCGCTCCCCCCACTGGGGGGCAATGCAGCGGCCCGGCAGAGCCGGCTCCGCGCATTCACGCTAAGCCAACTGCCCGTCCACAAACACCTTGAGTTCGCCGGGCGCAAACGCCGTCCACGCCTCATTGGTTGTGAGCGGCGCAGTCACGACAACCGCGACGCGGTCGTCCGGGCTGGTGTGCTGGGAAAAATCGATGCTCAGGTCCTCGTCGCTCAACGCGGCATGCGCAAACGGGTGCTTGCGCAGCACATAGTGCAGGCTGGTTGACGCATGCGCCCACAGCGCCTGGCCATTCGAGAGCATGAAATTGAAGGTGCCATGGCGCGAAATCTGCGGCGTGAGCTCGCGTAGCGTCAGCGTCAACTCTTCAGCGCTGGGCACGCCCGCATGCGATTTGGACAGCTCCTGCATCAGCCAGCAGAAAGCCCGCTCGCTGTCGGTGGTGCCCACCGGTTTGAAGCTGCCGTGCAGGCGCGGGTGAAAGTCTTTCAGGTCGCCGTTGTGGGCAAACACCCAGTAGCGGCCCCACAGCTCGCGCACGAAGGGGTGGCAGTTCTCCAGCGACACCTCACCCTGCGTTGCCTTGCGGATGTGCGCGATGACGTTGCGGCTCTTGACCGGGTAGCGGCGGATCAGCTCGGCCACGGGTGACTCGCAGGCGGGCTGGTGGTCCACGAAATGGCGCAAGCCCGCTCCTTCAAAAAACGCAATGCCCCAGCCGTCGGCGTGGTGGTCGGTGCGCCCGCCACGCTCGGCAAAACCGGTGAAGCTGAACATCACATCGGTCGGTACATTGCAGTTCATTCCCAGCAGCTGGCACATGCGTGGATTGTGTCACCCGGCAGGCTCTGTGGCCTTGGGGCCGGCCTGGCGCAACTGCCAGGCGGCCACCATGGCCAGCGCGCAGAGCGCCGCCAGCATCAGGAAAGACTCATTGAACGCTGCCAGCCGTGCGGGGCTGGTGGCCGCCACGGTCAACGAGTCGCCGTGCGCCGCAAGGCGCCACTCCAGCACGATGGCGCACAGGCTCACGCCCGTCGCGCCACCCAGCATCCGTACGAAGTTGATGGTGCTCGCGCCCTGCGACAGCAGCGCCTTGTCCAGCCCCCGCATCGACCCCAGATTCAGCGAGGGCAGGATGAAGCCCAGGCCAATGCGCCCGACGATCGCCCAGGCCACCAGCAGCCAGATCGCACTGTGCAGCGTGACGGTGATCATCAGCGTGAAGGAGACCGCCAGCAACGCCAGGCCGGTCGTGACCAGCAGGTACGTCGGCTGCCTGTCAGCCAGCCGCCCCACCACCGCAATCGCGCCGGCCAGCACAAAGCCTGCGGGCAGCAGGATGGTGCCCACAGACGAGGCCGACAGGCCCAGCCCCAGCTGCATGTACACCGGCAACAGGTAGGTCGAGCCGAACAGGGCCGTGCCGTAGATGAATGCCACGATGGAGCCCATCGCGAACTGGCGGTAGTTGAAGAGCGACAGGTTCATCAGCGGCTCGCGTCCCTGGCGCGCGGTATGCCGCTGCCACCACAGGAACGCGCCAAACGACAGGGCCGCGCCTGCAAGCAGGCCGCCTGCCAGCGCCGGCGGGCCGCTCCTGATTTCGATCAGCCCATTGAGCAGGCACAGCGTGCCGGTGGTGCCCAGCAACATGCCGCGCCAGTCCAGCCGCGCGCCCGCGCGATTGGCGGCCACGCCGCCGGGCGAGCTGTTGGGCACGAACTTGCGCGCCATCCACAACGAGGCCAGGCAGAAGGGGATCACCATGAAAAAGATCGAACGCCAGCCGGCCATGTCCACCAGCACACCGCCAATACTCGGCCCGATCGCCGGGGCCAGCACCACGCCCATGCCGAACACGCCGCTGGCGCGCCCCTGCTCGTGCGGCTCAAAGGCCCGCATGATGATGATGGCGGGAATCGGCTGCACCACACCCGCCGCCAGGCCTTCAGCCACGCGTGCCGCCAGCACCAGGCTGAACTCATTGGACAGGCCGCCCACCAGGCCGCCCACCATCAACAGCCACATGCAGCCCGAGTAGGTGCGCCGGTAGCCATAGCGCGACAGCAGCCAGGGCGTGGTCAGCATGGACACCGTCATCGCCACCATGAAGCCCGACGAGACCCACTGGGCCCGGCCCTGGCTCAAAGTGAAATAGTGGCTCATGCCCGGGATCGCGACGTTGACGATGGTCGACGACATGATCGACGCCATGGTGCCGATCATCACCGACAGCAGGAGCAGCCAGCGGTAGCGCTCGCCATAGCGCTCGCGCAGCTGCTCTACGTGGGAGACCTGACCGGCAAGCTCTGTCACGCGCGGCGTCCCTGCACGGGCAGGTGGGCGCCGGGCTTGAACATCACCTGGGTTCGGACCAGAGCTTGCCGCCGGTGGACCAGTTTTCTTTCTTGATGTCGGTGATGATGATGTCCACTGACTCAGGCGAGCAGCCCAGCGTTTCCGCCGTTACGCGCGTCACCTCGGCGACGAGTTTCCTTTTCTGCTCGGCCGTACGGCCCTCAAACATCTGGACATTAAAAGTGGGCATGGTGGGTCTCCGGGGCTTCATGTGGGGGCTGGGGTGGCTGGCGTTGGGGACGCACATGCCGCGCAGATGCATGTCTTGTCGCGGGCTTCAAGCGGAATGCGCGCCAGCGCTGCTGCATCGAAGCTGGCCGTCATGCACCAGCAAGGCGGCTGCTCGAGGCCGGTTTCTCGTTCCACTTCCATCGCGCAACCATTGCGCTGGCCGCAGAGCGGGCAACGCGCAGGATCAATGGGCGGGGAGGCTGACATCACTGATGAGTTTACCCACGATGGTCTGGCATGCCAGCGCCTGCCCCCACCCCAACTTTCCCCTAGCGGGAGAGGGAGCCAATCAGCCCGTGCGCAGCGTGGCCTGCAACTCGATCTCGGGCACGCTGGCCAGCGCCTTGGACAGCGGGCAGTCGCGCTTGGCGCCCTGCGCGATTTCCTGGAATTTGGCTTCGTCCATGTCGGGCACTGTGGCTTCCAGCCAGAGGCTGATCCTGTCGATGACAAAGCCATCGCCCTGGGGCGTCAGGCGCACCTTGGCCTGTGTGTCCACTGCCGTTGTCGCAAAACCGGCCTTGTCGCAGGCAAATGAAAACGCCATGGTGAAGCAGGCCGCATGCGCTGCGGCCAGCAGCTCTTCCGGGTTGGTGCCGCGGCGGTCGTCTTCAAAGCGGCTGCCAAAGCCGTAGGGGTAGTCCTTGAGCGCGGCCGTCTCGGTGCTGATCTGGCCCTGACCTTTTTTGCCCTGGCCTTCCCAATGCACTTTGGATGTCTTGATGATCATGTTGATTCCTTGTTGGTGGGAGTTGTCGTTGCATCGTCCACGCCGGGGCCGGATTCAACCACCGGGTCGGCGTCTTCGTCTTCCACATCCACACCCATCAACTCGCTGTGCGCGGGGATGGCGGGGCGGCCGGTGACGGAGACATCGCCCTCGGGCTTGCGTTCGTGCAGGCCGTCAGGCGAGGGAGCGGGAAACTGCTTGCCTGGCTCGTGCATGACTTCGCCAGCGTGAGGGGATGGGTCGATAGGGCACATGGGTGGTCCTGTGGCGCCGGTAGAAGGGCGGCGTAGCTTCTATCGTCGCGCCGGCGCCGTGTCGCGCAAGCAGGAAGCTGCGCCATGCGGGGGTCGTCTTGCACCTACAGGCACCTACAGGCACCTACAGGCGCCTGTGGGGCGATCTCCTGCTGGAAGCGCACGCCCAGGGTGGGGCCGATGAAGTTGTTGTAGCCGCGCCGGTCTTCGTCCTGCCGGTCGGAGGCGAGGCCCGCTGATGCGGTGAGCCTGCCAGTGTCGTACTGCCGGTCCAGCCGCCAGCGCGCATTCAGGTCTCCGCGCTCAGGCGGCCGTGTACTGTCTCAGCGCACCAGCTGCTTCAAGCGCTGCGATGGCACCCGGCTCGCACCCCAATTCCTCCAGCAGCGCGCGCGTACTTTGCCCCAGCGATTCAGCGCCCGCAGCGCTAGGCCCGCCGTCCTGCGCGTATTTAAAGCCCAGTCCCGGTGTCCGCACCGTGTGGCCGCTTTGCTCATAGCTGAAGCCGGCCATCGTCGCGCAGCCCGTTCCGTCAGTCTCGCGCAGAAATTCGCCCAGCTTGCGGACTCGCGCTGCCGGCACGCCCACGGCGTTGAGCCGGGTTTCCATGTCGGCCGCACTCTGCGTGGCAAAGGCATCCCGGAAGCGGCCGCGCAAATAGTCAAGGTCGCGCGCCACCACAAAGCCGCCACCGGGCGAATTGAACGACGTGAGGTCCAGCGCCTTGCCGTCTTCGCACAGCGCCTCCAGGCCGAGAACCTGCGTGAGCTTGCGAAACTGTGCCGGCGTGTTGGCAGCTGTCGCAAGCCAGCCATCGGCACAACGGTAGGTGTCCGCAGTCGGGCTGCCGGTGTAGCCCCGGTTACCCACGCGCTGCGGCTCCACGCCGCTGGTAAGGAAGGTGCTTGCGTTGGGGTACATAAGCATCAGCGATGCCTGCACCATGGATGCGTCAATGTGCTGGCCAAGCCCGTCTCGCGCGCGGCGGTGAAGCGCCGCCGTGATTGCCAGCGACCCCAGCATGCCGACGGCCACATCAATCACGGGGAAACCGACCTTGATTGGCGGGTCGTCGGGCTTGTCGCCCGACATCATCATCATGCCGGTCAGGGCCTGCACCACATGGTCGTAGGCGCCGCGGCCGGCCCAGTCGCCCTCCTGGCCGTAGCCCGAGATCGAGCAGTAGATGATGTCCGGCTTGACTGCCTTGATCGACTCGTGGTCCAGGCCGTAGCGCGCGACCACGCCCGGCCTGAAGTTCTCGATGAACACGTCGGCTGACAGCGCCAGCGAACGTACGATCTCTGCTCCCTCGGGCGTGCGAATGTCCAGCGCGAGCGAGCGCTTTCCCGCATTGAGCGCAACAAAGGCGGCGGGCGTGTCGCCTTCGGCTGCGCTGGCCTTGCCAGAGCGCATCACCTCGCCACTGTGCGGCGGCTCGATCTTGATCACTTCAGCCCCCAGCTGCGCCAGATAGAACGAAGCCAGCGGCCCGGCAATCACGTGCGACAGGTCAAGGACCCGAATGCCTTCCAGCGGTTTGGTCATGGCGTGTTCCTTTTTAACTTGCGGTGACGCCGGTGAGCTTGACAATGTCGGCCCACTTGCGGTTCTCGCTCTGGACAAAGGTGGCGAATGCCTGGGGGCTTGCGCTGATGGCTGGCGAGCTGCCCGAGGCTTCGAACGCGGCGCGGATACCGGGGTCCGCCAGCGTTTTGATGGTGGCGGCGTGGATTTTGGCCACGACATCGGCCGGTGTTTTCGCCGGCGCCCAGAAGCCAAACCACGACTCCTGCACGGTCAGTTCGTTGCGCATGACCTCATTGAGGGTGGGCACGTCGGGCAACTCTTTCAAGCGCGTGGCGCTGGTCACCGCCAATGCACGCAAGCGCCCGCCCTTGACCTGCGGCACGCCCGTGCCCGCGACGGGAAATGCAAAATCGGTGTCGCCGCGCAGCAGCGAGGCAGTGATCTCGACCGACCCCTTCAGCGGGATGTGCGTGGCCTTCAGCCCGGCCAGCTGCACCAGCGTGGCGCCCGCCAGATGCGCCGACGTACCGATTCCGCCCGAGCCGTAATTGAGCTTGCCGGGGTTGGCTCTGGCAGCGGCAATCACGTCTTCAACTTTTTTGTAGGGACCATCGGCGCGCACCACCATGACGGTGGGCGACGCGGCCAGGTTGCTCACCGCGATGAACTCGCCAAGCGGGTCAAACTTGAGTTCGGGTTGCATGATCTTCTGGATCAGGTGAGTGTTGGAGCCCATGAGCAAGGTGTAGCCGTCAGCTGGCGCCTGTGACACATATTGCGCCGCGAGGACGCCGGCCGCTCCCACCTTGTTCTCGATCACGATGGCTTGCCCCAGCGCCTCGCCCAGCTTCGGCCCGCACTGGCGCACCTGGATGTCCGGGCCGCCGCCCGCTGCATAAGGCACGATGATGCGCACCGGCTTGTTGGGATAGGGCTCGGCCGCCCGCACCCCCGTGGTGGCAAAGGCGGCAGCTGAAATGCCGCTGAGGCAGAAAATGCGACGGTCCATGGGGGTGTCTCCTGGTGTTGTGCAACAAGCATAGAAGCCGCAGGTCTGTCCTGGAAGTGATATCTTTTCAGCGATAGATAACTTTTGGTAATCACTCATGACCCGCTCGACTGCTTATGAAACGGCGCAACTTGTCTCGCGCCTTCGCTTTCGCCACCTGCAGTTGATGACCGAGCTCAAGCGCGGCGGAAGTCTGCGGGCAGCTGCGCAGGTGCTGAACCTGACGCAGCCCGCGCTCAGCAAAGCCCTGGGTGAAATCGAGAGCGCGTTCGGTTTTGCGCTTTTCACAAGGACGGCGCGCGGCGTGACGCCCACCGCTTCAGGCGAGGTCGCCATTCGCGGCGCGGGGTTGTTGCTGCAGGAGCTCGCGCATGTGCGCAATGAGGCCGCGGCAGGCGCCGGTGTGACGGCGATCGTGCGCATCGGCGCGCCGCCCTTCGTTGCGCAGGGCTACCTGCCGCAAGTGTTGAAGCTGCTGTGCAGCCACGCCCCGCCGCTGCGTGTGCAACTGCTTGAGGAGCGGGTGCCGCTTCTCGTGCAGGCTCTGATCGCGGGCGAGGTGGATGCGCTGGTGACCAGCTACCCCGCGCAAATGCCGCACGCTGGCGCCCCGGCGCTGGTCTACGAGAAGCTGTTTGACGCAGAGTTCCACATCATCGCCCCGCCGGGCCACGCGCTGGCGCGCGCGCGCCAGGTCACCTGGCAGCGGCTGGCGCAGGAGCCGTGGGTCATGCCTGCGCCCGCGTCCATGGTGCGGCGGGTGATCGAAGAGAGTTTCATGCGCGCCGGTGCAGTGCCGCCGGTGCCGATCGTGGAATCAACCAGCCCGGTGACCAACGTTCAACTGGTTGCGGCCGGGCTGGGCCTGAGTGCGACGCCGGCCGCCACGGCGCGCCATGCGATCAGCCTGGGGCAGGTCAAGCGCGTGCGCGCCACGCCGGAGATTGCGCCAGGGCCGGTCGCCTTGATTTACCGTGCGGGCGTGGAGAATCCGCGCGTACAGCTCTTGCGTGCAGCACTGGCTGCGCGGGCTTGAAATTACTGCGCGTTCTACGTCAGGCCGTTGCAGCCCTGACGTTCATCAGGCCGTGCCGGCCTTCACCTTCAAGCGCCAGGCATGCAGCAGCGGCTCGGTATACCCGCTCGGCTGCTCCAGCCCCTTGAACACCAGGTCGCAAGCCGCCTTGTACGCAGCCGAGGTCTTGAAATTCCCCGCCATGTTCTGGTACAGCGCGTCGCCCGCATTCTGCTTGTCCACCACAGCCGCCATGCGTTCAAACGTCTCCGTCACCTGCGCTTTGGTCACCACGCCGTGCAGCAGCCAGTTGGCCATGTGCTGGCTGGAGATGCGCAGCGTGGCGCGGTCTTCCATCAGGCCGACGTTGTGGATGTCGGGCACTTTGGAGCAGCCTACGCCCTGGTCGATCCAGCGCACCACGTAGCCCAGGATGCCCTGTGCGTTGTTGTCCAGTTCCTGTTGCAGCTCGGCACCAGTCCACTTGGCCACGGTCACCACCGGCACCTGCAACAGGTCGCCCAGGATGTTGTCGCGTTCGCGGTTGGCGTCGGTCTTTTCCAATTCCTTTTGCACATCGCTCACCAGCACCTGGTGGTAGTGCAGGGCATGCAGCGTGGCAGCGGTGGGTGAGGGCACCCAGGCGGTGTTGGCGCCGGCCTTGGGGTGGCCAATCTTGGCCTTGAGCATGTCGGCCATCAGGTCAGGCATGGCCCACATGCCCTTGCCGATCTGCGCTTTGCCGCGCAGGCCGCATGACAGGCCCACCAGCACATTGTTCTTTTCATAGGCGGCGATCCAGGCGCTGGCCTTCATGTCGCCCTTGCGGAACATGGGGCCGGCGTGCATGCCGGTGTGCATCTCGTCGCCGGTGCGGTCCAGGAAGCCGGTGTTGATGAAGGCCACGCGCTCGGCCGCCTCGGCAATGCAGGCCTTCAGGTTCACGCTGGTGCGGCGCTCTTCGTCCATGATGCCCAGCTTGACGGTGTTTCTCTCCAGGCCCAGCACGGCCTCAACGCGGGCAAACAGCTCGGAGGCAAACGCCACTTCCTTGGGGCCGTGCATCTTGGGCTTGACGATATAGACCGAGCCCTTGCGCGAATTCTTGATGCCCGGCTCGCCCTTCTTCTGCAGGTCGTGGATGGCGATGGTCACCGTGACCATGGCGTCCAGAATGCCTTCCGGAATCTCCTTGGTGCTGCCATCGGCGGCGGTGTAGTGGATGGCCGGGTTGGTCATCAGGTGGCCCACATTTCGCACGAACATCAGCGAGCGGCCGTGCAGCGTGACCTTCTTCTTGCCGTCGGGCGCGGTGTAGACACGGTCAGGGTTGAGGCCCCGGGTAAAGGTCTTGCCGCCCTTGCTCACTTCCTCCGTCAAGGTGCCTTTGAGGATGCCGAGCCAGTTGCTGTAGGCCAGTACCTTGTCCTGTGCATCCACCACCGTGACGGAGTCTTCCAGGTCCAGGATGGTGGACAGCGCCGATTCAATCACCAGATCGCTCACGCCGGCTGCATCGCTCTGGCCGATGGGGGTGCTGCGGTCAATGCAGATGTCGATATGCAAACCGTTGTGCGCCAGCAGCACCGACGAAGGCGACGCAGCGCTGCCCTGAAAGCCGATGAACTGGTCTGCTTCAGCCAGGCCGGTGGTGGAGCCATCAGCCAGCCTGACGGAGAGCTTGCCGCCCTTGACGCTATAGCGGGTGGAGCCCACATGCGAGCCCTTGCGCAGCGGTGCGGTGCGGTCCAGCACATGGCGCGCGTACTCTATGACCTTGGCGCCGCGCTTGGGGTTGTAGCCCTTGCCCTTTTCGGCGCCGCCGGTTTCGGGCAGGGCGTCTGTGCCGTAGAGCGCGTCATACAGCGAGCCCCAGCGCGCGTTGGCCGCATTCAGTGCATAGCGAGCATTCAGGATGGGCACCACCAGCTGCGGGCCGGCCTGGATGGCCAGCTCGGCGTCCACATTGCGGGTGGTTGCCTTCACCTTGGCCGGCTGCGGCACCAGGTAGTTGATGGTCTCCAGGAACTTTCGGTAAGCCGCCATGTTGGTGATCGGGCCGGGGTTGGCCTTGTGCCAGGTGTCCATCTCGGTCTGCAGACGGTCGCGCTCGGCCAGCAAGGCGAGGTTGCGCGGTGCCAAATCGCCCACGATGGCGTCAAAGCCGCGCCAGAAGTTGTCGGGGCTGACACCCGTGCCGGGCAACACCTTGTCGTTGATGAAGCTGTGCAGTTCGGTGGCAACTTGCAGGCGGTGGATGGAAGTGCGGGCAGTCATGGGGTGAACCTCGGTACGTGGTGGGGGCAAATCAGAAAAGGGCGAGCACATCGCGCAGGTTGGCGCCGGTGTGGGTGGGCTGGGTGCCCAGTTCTTCAAAAGGCAGCTGGTAGCGGTTTACCCAGAAGGTGCGGTAGCCATACCAGGTGGCGGCCAGGGCGTCCCAGGCATTGCAGCTGACGAAGACGATGTTCTTTGCTTGCAGGCCGGTGGCTTGCTCGCCCAAGGCGTAGGCGTCCGGATGGGTCTTGTATTTCTTGATGGCGTCCACGCTGATGACGTGGTCCAGCAGCGGCTCCAGTCCCGCGCTGCGCACGGCCGCGCCCAGCATGTCGGTATCGCCGTTGGACAGGATGCCGGTGACGACGCCGCGCGCCTTCAGCGCCTGCAGCACCTCGATGTTCTCGGGGAAGGCCGACAGCTGGCGGTACTGGTTCATCAACTGGTCTTCCTGCGCGGCGGCCAGCGGCAGGCCCAGACGCTTGCAGGTGTAGCGCAGCGCGGCAAGGGTCAATGCCCAGAACGGCTGGTAGTGCGCGCCGTGGTTGCTGGTGGTAACCAGGCGCGTGTACTCAATCTGCTTGTCCCGCCACATGGCGCCCAGCGCTGCGCCCTGGCCGGGGAACAGCTGCTCGCCCAGCTGGCCCACGCTGTAGACGTCAAACAGCGTTCCGTACGCGTCAAACAGGACAGCGGTCGGCGCCTGCGCTGTTGGGAACGTGCTTTGATTCATGCCGCTACTCTATTTGATACCCGGGCAACCATTGAGTTTGTATTGCGAGATTTATCCATGACCAAAAACCGGCTAATCGGGCGGATGAGACGGTTGGGTAGCTGAGGCTGGGGTAGGTCCGGATGCCGTGCGCACGGGCTGCCGATATATTTAATGTATTAAATGATTCAGCACCGCCCGACTACCGCCACCACGAGACAAGCACTTCATGATTTCACTTGGCGCCAATGAAAACCCCCTGGGCATGCCCGAGTCCGCCCGCCGTGCGGCTGATGCTGCGCTGGGCGCCGCAGGGCGTTATCCGGACGGCAACGGCTTGGCGCTCAAGAATGCGCTGGCGACCCACCTGGATATTCCCGCCGCGTGGCTCACGCTGGGCAGCGGCTCCAGCGAGCTGCTGGACCTGGCCGCCCAGGTCTGCGTCGAGCCCGGGCAGGCGGTGGTTTATTCGCAGTACGGGTTCATCGTCTACCGGCAGGCCACGGCCCATGCGCATGCGCGGGGCGTGATGGTGCCGGCCCGCGACTTCGGCCATGACCTGGACGCGATGCTTGCGGCAGTTGACGCGAACACGCGGCTCGTCTTCGTAGCCAACCCCAACAACCCCACGGGTACGTTCATTGCCGCGGCTGATCTGCAGGCTTTCATAGAGCGGGTGCCCGCCAATGTGACGGTCCTGCTGGACGAGGCCTATACCGAATACCTCTCGCCCGCCCAGAGCTACGACAGCATGGCGTGGGTGCGCCGCTTTCCCAACCTGATCGTCACCCGCACCTTCTCCAAGGCCTATGGCCTGGCCGGGATGCGGGTGGGCTATGCGGTGGCGCAACCGCGCCTGACTACCTTGCTCAATGCGCGCAGGCCGCGTTTCAACGTCACTGCGCCAGGGCTTGCTGCTGCGCAGGCCGCGCTGGGGGATGATGCCTGGCTGGCCCAGACCTACGCCATCAACACCGGGGGCCGCGCACAGCTCGAGTCGGGGCTGGCGGCCATGGGGCTGCGGTGCCTTCAGTCGTCCGGCAACTTTGTCCTGGCGCATCTGGGCGACGCGCATGCCGCCCACGCGCGGCTGCTGGCGCGCGGCATTGAAGTGTCTTTGCTGGACAACTATGGGCTGGCTGAATGGCTGCGCATCAGCGTCGGGCTGCCTGAGCAAAACGCGCAGGTGCTGGACATCCTGCGCGAAGGCCTGCCAGCCTGAGCACTCAGGCAACGATTTCCCTCAACATCACTCCTTCACGCCCAACTTGAAACCCAAAGGAAACCATGATGAAACGACGTCAACTCGCATCGCTCGCCGCCCTGGCTGCCGCGTCCCTCGCAGTGCCTTCCCTGCTGGCGCAGGACCGGCCCACTGTACGCATCCTGGTGGGTTTTCCGCCGGGCGGCTCGGCCGACGTGATTGCCAGGTTGCTGGCCGAGAAGATGCGCACCACGCTGGGCCAGAACGTTATTGTGGACAACAAGCCCGGCGCCGGCGGCCGGGTGGCGCTCGGCGAGCTCAGGCGTGCTGCGCCTGATGGCAACACCCTGGTGCTCTCGCCTAGCGGCGCCTTGGTGATCCAGCCCTGGCTCTACCAGAACCTGGGTTATGACCCGGTCAAGGATTTCACGCCTGTGGCACGCGTCAGCACCTTTGACCTGGCCGTCACGGCCGGCCCCGGCGCGCCGCAGGGCGACATCAAGGCCGTCATGGCCTGGATGAAGGCCAACCCGGGCAAGGCCAATTACGCCACCTCGGGGGCCGGCACGGTGCCGCACTTTGCGGGCCAGCTGATGGGCCAGGCCAGCGGCGTCACGATGACGCACGTCGCCTACAAGGGCGGCGCGCCTGCCGCGCAGGATCTGATCGGCGGGCAGGTGCCGCTGATGGTGGACACCGCATCGGAAACCATCGAGCACCACCGCGCGGGCAAGGTCCGCATCCTGGCTGTGACGGGGGAGTCGCGCTCCAAATCCCTGCCTGACGTGCCTACGCTCAAGGAGTCAGGCATCAACGTCACGGCCGATGGTTTCTTCGGCCTGTACGGCCCGGCCGGCATGCCAGCCGAAACGGTTGCGCGCATCAACCGCGCCGTCGCCGAGGCGTTGCGCGGGCAGGAGGTGCAGGACAGGATCAGCAGCTTCGGCCTGGTAGCCAACTACTCGAGCGCAGCGGAGCTGGCGGCCATGCAGGCCGAGCATTACAAGCGCTGGGAGGCTCCGATCAAAGCTTCTGGATTCAAGGCTGAATAGGGCCCTGACTCGTGGCACTACGTTGATCTGTCGCGTGGGTTCAAAGCAGAATAGGCGCCCCCCGGAGTCAGGCACCGCCGCGCAGGGCGCTTCGGGGAGGGGGCGTACCATCCATTCATGGACAAGTTAAAGCAGTTGGAGTCATTTGTTTCTGTGGTGACGCGCGGGAGTCTTACCGCTGCGGCCAATGCCGAAGGCGTCGCGCCCGCGATCATGGGGCGCAGGCTCGATGCGCTGGAAGAGCGTCTGGGCGTCAAGCTGCTGATCCGCACCACCCGGCGCATCACCCTGACCCACGAAGGCAGTGCGTTTCTTGAAGATTGCCAGCGCCTGCTGGCCGACATGGCCAATGCCGAGGCCAGCGTCAGCGCCGGCGGGGTCAAGGCCAGCGGGCATTTGCGCATCACCGCGCCGGCCGGCTTTGGCCGCCGGCATGTGGCGCCGCTGGTGCCGCGCTTTCGCGAGTTGCATGCCGACGTCACCATCTCGCTGAACCTGAGCGACCGCGTGGTCGATCTGGCGGGTGAAGGCTACGACTGCGCCGTCCGGGTGGGCGACCTGCCCGACTCGTCGCTGGTGAGTGTGCGCATGGCAGACAACCGGCGCCTGTGCGTGGCCACGCCCGACTACCTCAAACGCCATGGCACGCTGCAGACGCCGGCCGACCTGTCGCGCCATGAGTGCCTGAGCTTGTCGAGCGACGCCTCGCAAACCCGCGGCTGGGCATTCACGGTCAAGGGTGAAGTCGTCTACATGAAGCCCGGCGGGCCGCTGGACTGCTCGGACGGGCAAGTGCTGCACGACTGGTGCCTGGCTGGCTGGGGCATTGCATGGCGCAGCACCTGGGAGGTGGAATCTGAAATCGCCGCCGGGCGGCTGGTGCCGATGCTGGAAGAATTTGCCGCGCCCGCCAATGGCATCTACGCCGTCTTTCCCCAGCGCAAACATTTGCCGCTGCGGGTGCGGCTGTGGATCGACTTTCTGAAAGAAAGCTACGGCAAAGCCGAGTTCTGGAAGACGGCTGCCTGACAGCGGCAGGTACCAGCCGTCTGGAACCGCACACCTCGAACGCGGCGCCTGCAGTCGCGGCGCCGCGGGCCAAGGCCGTCCCGGTGCGCCGGGCCGTCATTGCTGACGTTTACTTTTTCGCTGCTTTTGCGTCAGCGTCGCACTTCTTCATGAAACTTGTCTTGGCTGCACCGGCCAGCTTCTTCTCTGCAGCCGTTGTAGCGCAGGCCGAGGGCGCAGCCGCAGCCATGGGCGCGGCGCCGGCGTCCTTGTTGCACTTTTTGAGGAAACTGGTCTTGGCCGCACCTGCGAGCTTCTTCTCGGTGGCCTTGGTGTCGCAAGCGCTCGGGCCGGCTGCGGCGGCCGTATCGGTGTTGCACTTCTTCAGGAAGCTGGTCTTGGCGGCGCCCGAGAGCTTCTTGTCGGCAGCTTTGGTGTCGCAAGAACTGTCTGCCGCATAAGCGGAGCCGAGGGTGAGGGCAAAGCCGAGGGTCAAGAGGCTGAAAAACTTCTTCATGGGGTACTCCTGGTGCAAGGTGGTAGTGCTGAATCGCAAACGGATTCCAACACATAACGTTACAGGTCTCAAGGTGGCCGACCCGCCCTGCAAAAAGCTGCAGCCGCCCCGGCCCGTAAAATCGCAACATGCTCTCTGTCAAACAAGATTTGCTCGCGGCGCTGGCCGCCGAGCTGGAAAAACTCTCCCCTGGTGCCGGTGCGAAGGCGGCTTTTGGGTCCCCCAAAGTTGCTACCCATGGCGACTTCGCCTCCACCGCCGCCATGCAGCTGGCCAAGCCGCTCAAACTGAACCCGCGCCAGGTCGCTGAATCCCTGCGCAGCGCCTTGCTGGCCTTGCCGGTCTATGCGGCATGGGTGCAGGACATCGACATTCCCGGCCCCGGCTTCATCAACATCCGTCTCAAGCCGACTGCCAAGCAGCAGATCGTGCGCGAAGTGCTGGCCGCCAGCGAGCGTTTTGGCAGCGCCCCGGCCAACGGGCGGCGCATGCTGGTGGGGTTTGTCTCGGCCAACCCGACCGGCCCGC
>JACMQX010000080.1 GCA_014376765.1 Ramlibacter sp.
ACCCGTCCGAGCTGGACGCGAGCGTGACCGCCCGCGTGCCGACCCGCACCAACCGCGACGGCCGTTATTTCAACGACAAGTTCCAGGCGATGCCGCTGCACGGCTACACACGCATGTTTGAGCGGATGCTGGCGCACCCCATCATCAAGATCATGCTGAACACCGACTACCGCGAAGTGCAGGACATCCTGCCCTGGCACCACATGATCTACACCGGCCAGGTTGATGCCTTCTTTGGCTACAAGTTCGGCAAGCTGCCTTACCGCAGCCTGCGTTTTGAGCACACCACGCTGCAGCAGGAACAGTTCCTGCCGGTGGGCACCTCGAACTTTCCCAATGAATGCGCTCACACCCGCGTCTCGGAGTTCAAGCACCCAACCGGGCAGACGCATGCGGCCACCTCCATCGTGCGTGAATACCCCTTCGCTGAGGGCGACCCGTACTACCCGGTGCCCCGGCCCGAGAACGCAGCCCTGTACAAGCAATACGAAGCCGAGGCGGACAACACGCCGGGCGTAAGCTTCGTCGGCCGCCTTGCCACCTACCGGTACTACAACATGGACCAGGTCGCGGGCCAGGCACTGGCGGCGTTCAAGAAGCTTCAGCAGGCTGAAGAAGACTCTGCACGCAGCACCTTGGCCGAAGCCGGTCGCCGTGCCCCCACGGGCCTGATGGCAGAGGTAGTCAGCTGATGTCGCTCGAACTCTGGGCGGGGCCGGAATGCACCATCAACCGCGTGGGCGACCAATTTCATGACCAGTTGACGTCCAGCGGCTTTGCAGCAAGCCACCTGGACCAGCTGGCAAGCCTGGGCATTGCACGCATGCGTTTGCCCTTGCTGTGGGAGCGCACCGAGACACAGCCTGACCAGTTTGACTGGGATTGGGCGGATGAATCGCTGGCGCGCCTCTCGGTATTGAACGTACAGCCCATTGCCGGCCTGCTGCACCACGGTAGCGGCCCCGCCTGGACTAACCTGCTGGACCCTGCGTTTCCTCGCTTACTGGCCAACTACGCAGGTGAAGTGGCCCGCCGCTTTCCGCAGATCAACGACTGGACGCCCGTGAACGAGCCGCTCACCACGGCTCGCTTCAGCGGGCTGTATGGCTTCTGGTACCCCCACCGCACCGACGACGCGAGTTTTGTGCGTGCGCTGCTCAACCAGGTGCGCGGCACCGTGCTGGCAATGCAGGCGGTGCGCTGCGTCAATCCGGATGCACGGCTGGTGCAGACAGAAGACCTCGGCTACGTCACCAGTTCATCGAGCCTGGCCTACCAGGCCCGTTTTGAGAACCTGCGCCGCTGGCTGAGTTTTGACTTGCTCGCCGGCCGCGTGGACCGCAGCCACGGCATGTGGCGTTACCTGCGCAGGGCAGGTGCAACGGAGCGCGAGCTGGACGAATTGCGTGCAGCAACCGTGCCGCCGGATATTCTTGGCATCAACAGCTACATCACCAGTGAGCGCCACCTTGATGACCGCATCTGGAATTACCAGCCGCAGCTTGTGGGCGGCAACCAGCGCGACCGTTATGCGGACGTGGAGGCTGTGCGCGTGAACGGCGCGCTCCCCGGTGGATTCGAACAGCGCCTGCGCGAAACCTGCGAGCGCTTCGGTTTACCCGTCGCGATTACCGAGGTGCATCTGGGTTGCCGGCGTGATGAACAGCTGCGCTGGCTGAACCAGGCCTGGCGCGCCGCCAGCGCGGTACGGGCCGACGGCCACGACGTCCGGGCGGTGACCTGCTGGGCCTCCCTCGGCACGTTCGACTGGAACACTTTGGTCACCCGCTGCGAAAGACATTACGAGCCCGGCCTGTGGGATGTGCGTTCCACACCGCCGCGCCCCACTGCACTTGCTGCCATGGCGCGCCAGCTGGCTGATGGCGACGTACCCCACCACCCGGTACTGGGTGGCCCTGGCTGGTGGGAGCGCGGCTCCCGCCTGGTCTACCCGCCGCATGGAAAGGTGCAGGCCTTGCCCGTGCGCGGCATGCCGCTGCTGATCACGGGTGCCACCGGCACACTGGGCCGGGCCTTTGCGCATATTTGCGAATCGCGCGGGCTGCCCTATCAGCTGGTTGGCCGCGCCGGTATGGACATTGCCGACCCCGCATCGGTGGAAGCTGCGCTGCAGCGCTGGCAGCCCTGGGCGGTGATCAACACCGCCGGCTTTGTCCGCGTGGACGATGCAGAGACAGACGCACCGCGCCAGTGGCGCGAGAACGCGACCGGGCCCGCTGTGCTGGCCGAGGCCTGCCAGCGGCATGGGGTGCACCTGTTGTGCTTTTCAAGCGACCTGGTGTTTGACGGCGCCAAACGCAAACCGTATCTGGAGGCGGATGCGGCGCAACCGCTCAACGCTTACGGGCGCGCCAAGCTGGAGGCCGAACGGCTGGTTCTGGCGGCTGCGCCAAAAGCGCTGATGGTGCGCAGTGCCGCCTTCTTCGGGCCCTGGGATACGCACAACTTCATCACCACTGGTTTGCGCGCTTTGCGTCGGGGCGACCCATGGGTCGCTGCCAATGACCAGGCCGTGTCGCCCACCTATGTGCCTGACCTGGTGCATGTCGCGCTGGATCTGTTGATTGACGGCGAGAACGGCATCTGGCACCTGGCCAATCAGGGCTCGGCCAGCTGGTCGCAGCTGGCCTGCATGGCGGCTGAAGCGGCCCGGCTGGATACCCGGCTCGTCCTGCCTGTGCCGGGCGCAGCGTTGGGGCAGCGGGCGAAGCGGCCCAGTTTCTCTGCGCTGGGCAGTGCGCGCGGGCAGATCATGCCAACGCTTGAAAGCGGGCTGGAGCGCTACATGTTTGAAGCGGTCAGTGAAACT
>JACMQX010000081.1 GCA_014376765.1 Ramlibacter sp.
TCCGCACGGCCGAACAGCCCGTTGGGCCTGACGGCCAGCGCCACGATGACCAGCCCGAAGGTGACGATGTGGGTGTAGCCCGACCCGAGCGTGACGGTCACCACCGCTTCAAGCAAACCGAACAGCAGCCCGGCGATCATCACGCCCCAGGCGCTGGTGATCCCGCCCAGGATGGCCACGGCGAATGCCTTGAGCCCGAACAGAGTACCCATGTCGGACTGCACGTTGTACAGGGGCGCGATCAGCACGCCTGCCACGCCCGCGAACAGGGCTGACAGGGCGAAGGCCACGGCAACCGTGCGCTTGATCGGGATGCCCATCAGCCGCGCTGCATTGCGGTTCTGCACCACCGCCAGCATCGCCGTGCCCCAGCGTGTGCGGCGCGACACGGTGTGCAGCACAGCGGCCAGGGCCAGGCCGACCGCCGGGATCACCAGGTCCAGCGGGTACACGCCCAAACCGGCGCCCCCAAGTTCCAGCGGCGCCTGCTTCAGCGGCGAAGGCAGATTGCGCGGCTCCTTGCCGAAGGTGACCATCACCAGGTTGTCCACAACAATCCCAAGCGCCACCGTCGCCATCAGCCAGGCGTCGGAGCCGCGGCTGGCGAACGGCCGCACGGCAAGCACTTCGACCAGGAAGCCGTAGGCGGCGCATAGCAACAGCGCGAGCAGTATCGCGGGCAACAGCGGCCAGCCCAGCGTTTGCGCAAAGGTGTAGGTGAAGACCGCACCCAACATCATCGAGCTGCCCTGCGCGAAATTCATGGTGCCCGACACGGTGTAGGTGACGTAAAAGCCCAGGGCCATCAGCCCATACATGCTCCCGAGCCCGAGGCCGCTGGTCAGCGCAGACATCAACAGCATGTGTTTTCCTTTGAGGGTTCTGAATGCATGCACGGGCAATGCAACCAACGTGCCAGCGTCAACAAGACGGCCTCAACTTTGTCAACAATCTGGCACGCTCATTGCTGTATTCCGGCCATGAAAGCAGCCTGAGGCGATTGCATGACACTGACTTACGAACATCACCTGCCGTCGCATGGCCGGTTTGACTACCTGCCCATCACCAGGCGGCCAGACTACCAATGGCCCAACGGCGCGCGGTTGGCTGTGTACCTTGGATTCAACCTCGAGCACTTTGCTTTTGGCGAGGGGCTTGGCGCGGCCATCGGGCCGGTGACGCCAGAGCCCGACGTGCTGAACTACGCCTGGCGCGAATACGGCAATCGCGTCGGTGCCTGGCGCTGTCTCGAATTGTTCGACACGCTGGCGCTGCCCGCGGCCACCATCCTCAATACCGCCCTGTATGACCACTGCCCGGAACTGGTGCAGGCCTGCGTAGCTCGAGGTGACGAACTCGTCGGCCATGGCCACACCAATGCCGAACGCCAGGGCGATTTTTCGGAGAACGATGAGCGCCGCCTGCTGACCCTGTGCCGCGAACGCATCGCCGCCCACAGCGGCCAGCAGGTGCGCGGCTGGCTGTCGCCGTGGATTTCCGAAAGCCACCACACGCCCGACTTGCTGGCCGAGACGGGCTACGGCTACACGCTGAACTGGTGCCACGATGACCAGCCGACAGCCATGCGCACGCGCAGCGGCGCCACCCTGTGGAGCGTGCCCTATCCGCAAGAGCTCAATGACATCCCGATGATCGTTGGACGCAAGATGGACGGCAGCGCCTTCGCCCAGATGATCATCGACAACTTCGATGAGATGTTGTCCCAATCGCAATCGCCGGGGCAGGCGCAGCCGCTTGTAATGGGCGTGGCGCTGCACCCTTACCTGGTGGGCCAGCCCTACCGGTTGCGGCACCTGAGGCGGGCACTGGAGCACCTTGCGCGTGCGCGCGACGAGGGTCGCGTGTGGTTCGCCACGCCCGGTGAGATTTGCGCCCATCACGCTGCGCAGGTACCACCTCCTGAAGCAGCGCGATGACGGACGGGCAGCGGCTGGGCGGCGCGCTTGCCGTGGTCACGAACAGCGGCTTGGTGGAAGACCGCATCTACAAGGCCGTGTTCGAAGGCGTCATGGGGCACCGGCTGGCGCCCGGAACACGGCTGCCCGAGTCCAGCCTGTGCGAGCTGTTCAAGGCCAGCCGTTCCACCGTGCGGCAGGTGTTGCAGCGCCTCGCACATGACCATATCGTGCAGCTGCGGCCCAACCGTGGTGCGGTCATCGCAGTGCCCACGCCTGAAGACACGCGGCAGATTTTTGAGGCCAGGCGCGAGCTAGAAGCCAGCCTGCTGCGGCTGGCCGCGCAGCGCGTGACCAAGGGCGACATTGCCGTGCTCCGCGCCAAGTTGGCGAAAGAGCACCAGGCCATGCACCGGTTCGACCAGCCGGCCTGGGCGCGGCTGACCAGCGGTTTCCACCTGCACCTGGCCGAGCTCAGCGGCAACGCGTTGCTGCGGCGTTACCTGGTCGAGATCGTCTCGCGCTGCTCGCTGATCATTGCGTTGTATGAAACGCCGGGCAACGCAGGCTGCGAACACGAAGAACACGAGCAGATCGTCGACTGCCTCGCGCGCGGTGACGCGGACGGCGCGGTCGCAATCATGACGGCGCACCTCAACGGGCTGGAGCAACGCATTGAGCTGCACCTGCATCGGCCCGAACCCAGCCTGAAGGAGCTGCTCGGTCTTTGAAGGCGCGCCCCGTAAGCGGGCACGTTATGCCCCGCATGCCGCCCCGTATGGTGCCCGACATGGTGCGCCGCCCCGCATGATTGCCGACAAAGCGCACAGTTTTGCGTCAACAGATCAGGCTCGCGTTTGTAGACGCTGGTAAAGACGCTGGCACATCAATTGCTAAAGAAAAGGCCTCCCTTCCCGCTTGAGGGAAGGCTTCGCCC
Organism: Ramlibacter sp.; assembly: GCA_014376765.1. Lineage (GTDB taxonomy): Bacteria > Pseudomonadota > Gammaproteobacteria > Burkholderiales > Burkholderiaceae_C > JACMQX01. The sequence goes on from JACMQX010000081.1 coordinate 2,854, forward strand.
CCCACTTCACTCGCGCAAAGGACACTCACATGGCTTCCCAGCAACATCGACCCGCCACCGCCCTTCGCCGCCGCAGCCTGATGGCGCTGGCCGCCGCCGCTGTGATCGGCCACCTGCCAGCCGCCCTGCCAACCGCATATGCCGCCGAGCCGATCAAGATCGGACTCGTCACTGCGCTTTCGGGCCAGTCGGCTCTGGCCGGCGAAGCCATCACGCGCGGCCTGACGCTGGCCATTGACGAGATCAACGCCGCTGGCGGCCTGCTGGGCGGGCGCAAGCTCGAACTGGTGCGCCGTGACGACGAGAGCAACCCCGCCAAGGGCGTGCTGGCCGCCCGCGAGCTGCTGTTCCGCGAGAAGGTGGCCGTGTTGTTTGGCGGCCTTGACACCCCGGTCTCGATGGCTGTGGTGCCGCTGGTCAACGAAGCCAAGGTGCCCTTCATGGTTCCCTGGGCGGCAGGCACCAAGATCACGCGCAACGGCGCCGCCGAGAACTACGTGTTCCGCGTATCAGCCGTTGATGAGCTGGTCGACAGCAGCATGCTGGCGTATGCGCTCAAGACCTTCAACACGAAGAAGCCGGGCATGATTCTGGTGAACAACCCGTGGGGCGAGTCCAACGAGATCGGGCTGAAAGCGGCCTTGCAGGCCAAGGGCATGCCGTACGTGGGTGTCGAAAAGTTCGAGGGGAACGCCGTTGACGTCGTGCCGCAGCTTTCGCGCCTGAAAGATGCCGGCGCCGACACCCTGTTCCTGGTGGCCAACGTCGGGCCGTCCGCGCAGGTGGTCAAGTCACTGGAGCGGATGGGCTGGACCGTTCCCATCGTGTCGCATTGGGGCCCGCCGGGCGGCCGCTTCAACGAGCTGGCCGGCGCCAACGCGAAGTCGGTGCACTTCGTGCAGACCTACAGCTTCTTCGGCGACGGCGTGTCGCCGGTGCGCGACCGCGTCATCTCGAAGATGAAGGCCAAGTACAACGTGAAGGGGCCGGAAGAGATCACGCCTGCGGTCGGCGTGGCCAACGCCTTTGACGCCATGCACCTGACGGCGCTCGCGCTCACTGCGGCCAAGTCGACCGATGGCGAAGCCGTGCGTCAGGGCTTCTACAAAGTAGGCAAGTACCAGGGCCTGATCAAGACCTATGACAAGCCGTTCTCGCCCCAGAACCACGATGCGCTCAACCCGGAAGACTACGTCTGGGCCCAGTTCATCGGCGACAAGATCCTGCCGGTGGGCATGGTGAAGTAAGCTGAATGGACGAACTCCTTGCGGGGCGCCGGGTGCTTGTCATCGGCGGCAGCTCCGGCATCGGCGAAGCGACCGCACGGCGGGCGGCGCGCGCCGGAGCCGGGGTGACCATCGCGGCTCGTGGGGCGTCGCGGCTAGAGGCGGCGCTGGCGCGCCTGCCAGCTGGCGTGACCGCCGAATGCATGGATGTTGAAGACGAGGCAGGCACCGCTGCCTTTTTCCAGCGGCAACCGCCGTGGGACCACGTGGTGCTTGCGGGCTCGGCCACGCGAGTGGGTTCTGTGCGCGATCTGCCGCTGGAAGACGCCTACGCCGCGATGCAAAACAAGTTCTGGGGTGCCTACCACGTGGGCCGTAATGCTCTTGTGGCAGCCGGCGGCTCGCTCACCTTCGTCTCCGGCGTCTACAGCCAGCGGCCGGTGGTGCAGGCGGTGCTGCAAGGCGCCATCAACGCGGCCGTCGAATCGCTCGCCCGCGGACTGGCGCTGGAGCTCGCACCACGCCAGGTGCGGGTCAACACCGTGTCGCCCAGCACCACCGCCACGCCTTTGTGGGACCGACTGGGGCCGCAAGGACGCGAGGCCAAGTTCGATGCCATGGCCGCGCGGCTGCCTGTCGCGCGCGTGGCTGACCCCGACGACATTGCGCAGGCCATCCTGATGGTCGCCACCAACCGATTCATGACCGGCGCAACTGTCCTCGTGGACGGTGGTGATGCGCTGGTCTGACGCCACTTGAAGTTTGGGTAAAACACATGAAACTCCTTAACGTTCCAGTCATCGACATCAGCCCGTATCGCAATGGTTCGGCGCATGACAAGCAGGAAGTGGCGCGGCAGGTGGACCAGGCCTGTCGCGACATCGGCTTCCTGGTGATCAGCGGCCACGGGGTTGATACCGGGCTCATCGAGCGCACCCGTGCAGTCTCGCGCGCCTTCTTCGACCTGCCGGCCCAGCGCAAGCTGAAAGTGGCGCGGCCCGCTGTTGATGTCGCGCGCGGATATGGCGGCATCAACGAAGAATCGCTGGCCCGGTCACGCGACCCCGAAGCTTATGGCAGCGACCTCAATGAAAGCCTGATGATCGGCCCCGTCGACGCGCCGGATGCCGCCTACGCGCATGCGCCTGCGGCGGGCAAGCACTTCGCGCCCAACATCTGGCCTGATGACCTGCCCGAACTGCAGGCCATCTACTCCGCGTACTACCGCGAGATGGGCACGCTGGCCGAAGTGCTGATGCGCATCTTCGCACTCGCCCTGGGCCTGCCGGAGCACTTCTTTGACGAAAAGATCGACAGGCACATCAGCCGCCTGCGCGTGCGCAATTACCCGGCGCAGAAGGAAGCGCCCCAGCCCGGCCAGATCCGGGCGGGCGCGCATTCCGACTATGGCAGCCTGACCATCCTGTACGCCGAAGACAAACCGGGCGGGCTGCAGGTCTGCAACGCAGATGGAGAGTGGGTCGACGTGCCGATCCGCCCGGGCTGCTACATCATCAATATCGGCGACCTGATGGCTCGCTGGAGCAACGACAACTGGGTGTCCACCTTGCACCGCGTGGTCAACCCACCGGCCGATGCCGGGGCCGAAAGCCGCCGCCAGTCGCTGGTGTTCTTTCACAACCCGAACTACGACGCCGAGATTGCGAACCTGATGCCTTTGCAAGAGGCCAAGTACCCGCCGACTACGTCAGGTGCGCACCTGCGCGCGCTGTACGTGAAGACGCAGAACGCTTGAGATTTACCTCTGTCTGCTTCTTGCCAGAAGCGGACATCGTGCGCGGCTCGTAAGACGGCCTTCGCTGGGGGCTCGGCCCGAAACGCCATCAGCTTCGTCGAGGAGCAGGCATAAGCGTCACGCGCGACCTTCGAAGCCTGGATAGGGAGGGGTCAGGGAATCTGAAAAACGAGGGAGTACGGACTCTGCATCCCGGCTGCAAAGCAAGGCGCCGATAACTCGCGCACTGCCTGCAGCCAGGGTAAAGCCCAGCGCACCATGCCCCACGTTCAGGAATACGTTGCTGACGCGGGAAGGTCGAATGATGGGCACGGAGGTCGGCGTTGCAGGACGTAATCCGGCCCAAGGCCTGGATTCTGTGGGATCGCACAGACCCGGGTAGATTTCTTCGACCGCAGCCAGTATTCGCTCCACCCGTGCCGGTGGAATTTGCAGGTCGTCACCGACTACTTCTGCCATCGCGGCGACTCGCAAGTGTCCATTCAATGGGGCCAACACCATCTTTTTAGCAAGGTCTGTGACACTGACCGTCGGTGCTTGCGCAGGTTGGCGCATCTGCATGGTGAGGCTGTAGCCCTTGATCGGATAAATGGGCAGTGCTTCTCCCAGCTGTTTTGCCAGGGAGCGAGCCCGTATACCGGCGCAAAGAACAAAGGCGTCGGCCTCAAGCTGACCACGGTTTGTGACCACCGCGCGCGCGAGACCCTCACGCACAACGAATTGCTGAACCTCAGTTTGAAATAGTGTCTGGCCCCCAAGGGAGGCAATCATCGCAGCAAGTGATGTGCAGAATGCGTGGGGATCGCCTACACACTCGCTTGGAGTCCAGATGCCACCAACAAAGGCGTGATAACGGGCAAGCGAGGGCTCACGGCGCAAGCACTCCTCGCGGTCGAGTACGAATTGAGCCGTCCCCGCGTAGCTTTGAAGCCGGACCTGCCCGGCTTGATGGTCGAGGTTGTTCTGGTCTGGGCAAAGCACCAACTTGCCGCTGCGGTGAAAGTTAAAGCGCAGTGATTCTTCCGGCTGCCAGCTGTCCAGAACGTCGCGGCTCAACATTGCCAAGCGAAGCAGTTGCCGGGTACCTTTTGCGGCCTGAGTGGACGTACAGGCCGCCAGGAAGCGCAGACCCCATGACCATTGCGCAGGGTCCACTTTGAAGCGAAAACGCACTGGCGAATACTTGCCAAAAAA
>JACMQX010000082.1 GCA_014376765.1 Ramlibacter sp.
GGCAGCGGTACCGATGCGGACGCGGTCATCATCGCGCCCAATGCGCAGCAGCTGAGCACGCAGAGCGGCAAGTCTTTCCTCGGTTCGGGCAGCCCGCTGGACAACGGACTGACCGACTCCGGCTTTGCCTCGCCGGACCGGCAGGAAAGCCGGGTGGCGGGCCAGTTCCTGGCCGACGCGAACTTCATCTCCAGGTTCCTCGACCGTTACAACGACGGCCTGTTGAACCAGCGGCGCCGCGCGCAGCGCAATGAGATTTCGCTGGAGCAAAGCTGCAATTAAGTGGGCGATGCTTTCAGGTTTCCTCTCCCTCCGGGAGAGGGAGCAAGAGAATTCATGCGGGAGGCGCTGCAGCCCGCCTGGGCCACAGCACCGACGCGATGGCCACCACCATCAACCCCACTGCCGTCCAGTCCTGCCAGTGCAGCACTTCACCCAGCCACACCGCGCCGCTGAACACGCCCAGCACCGGGATGAACATCACGCTCAGCGTGGACGCCACCGGTGGCAGGCTGCGCGCCAGGTAGAACCAGGCGGCGTGGGCAAAACCAAAAATCATCACGGCGTTGTAAAGGATGGGCCAGGCATTGACGGGCGCCGGCATTCTCCACTGGGACTTTTCAAACACCAGCGACAGCACACACAAGCCCAGAGTTGACAGCGCCGTCATCCAGAAAGAGATCGTCAGTGTCGCCACGGGCATGGCAGTACGCCTGAGCAGCTGGGTGCCCACCGCCCATGTCGCCGCCGCAAAAAGAGCGAGGATCACGCCCACCGGCCGGCCCGCCAGATTGGTGAGTTCATGCCACAAGAGCAGCATCACACCCAGCCCAGCAGCGGCCACGCCGAGCCAGGCGCGGGGCAGCAGCCGGTTGCCAAAAAACAGCGCACCCAGCACGGCTGAAAAAATTGGCATGGTGTAACCCAGAATGGCCGCGCGCCCGCTGGACAGCGACTTCACCGCAATGATGATGAGCGCATGCCACACCAGCATGTTGGTTGCGGTCAGCAGCAGCAATTCGGGCCAGTGTGCACGGGGAATGCGAAACGGCACCTTGGCCAATACCAGTGCCAGCCCAAGCACCGGCAAACCAAACAGGAGCGAAAGCGCGCGAAAGGTCAGCGGTGGATAGTCCGTCACGCCCAGCTTCATGATGGGCCAGTTGAAGCCCCAGACGAAGGTGAGCAAAACAAGCAGGAAAAGCTGGCGGCGTGTGAGGATCTGCATGGGGGTGTTCGGGACGGTGCGCGCGTAGCTGCGTAAGGAGGGGGCTCTCTACAATCGAGTGTATGACCTTCCTTGACATGCTGCGTACGGCGGGGCGCCAGAACGGCTCCATGCTGTGCGTGGGGCTGGACCCCGAACCCACCCGCTTCCCGCTGCACCTGCGCGGCGACGCCAACAAGATCTACGATTTCTGCGCGCACATCGTTGATGCGACGGCCGACCTCGCCATCGCCTTCAAGCCGCAGATCGCCTACTTTGCTGCGCACCGCGCCGAAGGCCAGCTGGAGCGGCTGATGGAGCACATCCGCCGCGCCGCGCCGCATGTCCCCATCATCCTGGACGCCAAGCGGGGCGACATCGGCTCCACCGCCGAGCAGTACGCCAAAGAAGCCTTTGAGCGCTACGGCGCTGACGCTGTGACGCTGTCGCCCTTCATGGGTTTTGACTCGGTGGCGCCTTACCTGAAGTTTGAGGGCAAGGGTGCCTTCCTGCTGTGCCGCACGTCCAACCCCGGCGGTGATGACCTGCAAAACCAGCGCTTGTCGTCCGTGCCCGGCGAACCGCTGCTGTACGAGCATGTGGCGCGGTTGGCGCAAGGCCCGTGGAACCTGAATGGCCAGCTGGGCCTGGTCGTGGGCGCCACTTACCCCGCAGAGATTGAACGCGTGCGCGCCATTGCACCGACCGTACCGCTGCTGATCCCCGGTGTGGGTGCGCAGGGCGGGGACGCTGCCGCTACTGTGAAAGCGGGCTGGCGTGAAGACGGCCCCATCATCGTGAACTCGTCGCGTTCTATCTTGTATGCGTCGGAAGGCGAAGGCTATGCGCTAGCCGCCCGGCGCGAAGCACTCAAGACGCGGGACGTGCTGCAGGCGGCGAAGGGCTGACCAGCCTGCCGCCAAACATCACGCACAGCAGCGCCAGCACCACCAGCGTAATGCCGGCCCACTGCCAGGTGGTCACCGTCTCACCCAGCACCATGACACCGGCCGTCAGGCCCACCACCGGCACGCCCAGGCTGAAGGGCGCGACGCGGTTGGCTGGGTGCCGTTTGAGCAGCCCCGTCCACATTGCATAAGCGGCAATCGTCGCCACCCAGCCCAGGTACGCCACCGACACCCAGCCCGACAAGGGCGCCTGCAGCCAGTGCCAGCGCGTGGCAACAGGGTCAAACAGCAGCGTGAAAGCGATGAAGGGGAGGATGGGCGCAAGGCTGCTCCACACCACAAAAGCCACTGCGTCAAAGCCGTTGTGCGCCGCCTGCGCCTTGCGCGCCACGATGTTCGATGCAGCCCACATCGCCGCCGCGGCCAGGTTCAGCACAAAGCCCAGCACGGTCACCGCGCCGGCCAGGCCCCCGCCCGCAACAAAGTTCATGCCGAAGCAGGCCAGGCCCAAGGCGGCCAGTGTGAGGCCGCCCACCAGCGGCCGGCTCATGCGCTCATGCAGCAGGAAATAACCAAACAGCGCGGTGAAGAACGCCTGCGTCTGCATCAGCACCGAAGCCAGGGCCGCCGTCATGCCGACCTGCAGGGCGCAGAACAGAAAACCAAATTGCCCCACGCCCTGAAACAGCCCATACATCACCGCCCACTTCCACGCCACCTTGGGCGGGCGGATGAACAGGACCAGTGGCAGCGCGGCAAACACGTAGCGCGCTGCGCCGAGCTGAAAGGGCGTGAAGTCATGTAACGCATATTTCATCGCCACAAAGTTCAATCCCCAGATGACGATCACCGCCAGAGCCGCGCACAGGTCCGCACCGCTGAAGCGCCGCTGCGGCGTGCTCATGGGCCCGATGTTCCGCCGGGGTGACTGGCGTTGCGCATGGTGTCCAGGTAGGCTTTTGCGCTGGTGGCCAGGGCCGCTTCACCGGGCGTTTCCGGCTCCCAGCGGGTCACCGGCATGGGCTTGCCATGCGAGTCCACCGAGACGAAAACGATCAGGCAGGAGGTAACCTTCTCCAGCGTGCCGTCCTTCATATCGCCGGCCCGCACTTCCACTGCAATGTTCATGCTGGTGGTGCCGGTGTAGGCCAGGCGGGCCTGCACTTCCACCAGGTCGCCGATCATGATGGGACGGTTAAACCGCAGGCCGCCCTGGTAGACCGTCACGCAGTAGCGCCTGGACCAGCTGGTGGCGCAGGCATAGCCGGCTTCGTCGATCCATTTCATGACGGTGCCGCCATGCACCTTGCCGCCAAAGTTGACGGTGCTGGGCTCGGCCAGGAAGCGAAGGGTGATGGACGACATGCGTTGGTCCCCGGGGTTTCAAGCCAGCAGGCGCTTGAGGTAATGGCCGGTGTAGCTGTTGGCGTTGCCCGCCAGCTGCTCCGGGGTGCCGATGCCCACCACCTGGCCGCCACCGGCTCCGCCTTCAGGGCCCATGTCGATCAACCAGTCAGCCGTCTTGATGACGTCCAGGTTGTGTTCGATGATGACGATGGTGTTGCCCGCATCGCGCAGCTGGTGCAGCACCCGCAACAACAAATCGATGTCAGCAAAGTGCAGCCCGGTGGTCGGCTCGTCCAGGATGTACAGCGTGCGGCCCGTGTCGCGCTTTGACAGCTCCAGCGCCAGCTTCACCCGCTGCGCCTCGCCGCCCGAAAGCGTGGTCGCGGCCTGGCCCAGCTTGATGTAGGACAGCCCCACATCCAGCAGCGTATGCAGCTTGCGCGAGATGGTGGGCACGGCTTTCAGAAACTCGTAGGCAGCTTCGACCGTCATGTCCAGGATCTGGGCAATGTTCTTGCCCTTCCATTGCACCTCCAGCGTCTCGCGGTTGTAGCGCTGGCCGTGGCAGACATCGCAGGGCACATAGACGTCGGGCAAAAAGTGCATCTCGACCTTGACCATGCCGTCGCCCTGGCAGGCCTCGCAGCGGCCACCCGCCACGTTGAATGAAAAGCGGCCTGGGCCATAGCCACGTTCACGCGCGGTGTTGACCTCGGCCATCAGCTCGCGAATGGGCGTGAACAGGCCGGTGTAGGTGGCAGGGTTGCTGCGCGGCGTGCGGCCGATGGGGGACTGGTCCACGTTGATGACCTTGTCGAAGTGCTCGATGCCTTCAATCGCCTCGTGCGCCGCCGGCTCATCGTGCGCGCGGTAAATCTGCCGCGCCACGGCGGCATACAAAGTGTCGTTCACCAGGGTCGATTTGCCCGAGCCCGAGACGCCGGTCACGCAGGTCATCAGCCCCACCGGAAAGTCCACGGTCACGTTTTGCAGGTTGTTGCCGGTGGCCCCCACGATGGTGAGGGTCTGCAGCTTCTCGTTGCGCGACGGTGCGCCCATGAGTTTGCGGGGCCGCGCATCCGGCAGCTCGGGCACCACGGGCAACCAGGCATTGCGCCGGGCCGGCACCGCGATCTTCATCGTGCCGGCCAGGTACTGCCCGGTAAGCGACTCCGGGTTGGCCTGCACCTGCGCAAAGGTGCCCTGCGCAATCACCCGCCCGCCGTGGATTCCGGCGCCCAGGCCCATGTCGATCACATGGTCGGCGGCGCGGATCATGTCTTCATCATGCTCAACCACCAGCACGCTGTTGCCAATGTCGCGCAGGTGGCGCAGCGTGCCTATCAGGCGGTCGTTGTCGCGCTGGTGCAGGCCGATGCTGGGTTCGTCCAGCACATACATCACGCCGGTGAGGCCCGAGCCGATCTGTGACGCCAGGCGGATGCGCTGCGCCTCGCCGCCCGACAGGGTTTCGGCGCTACGGTCCAGGCTGAGGTAGTTCAGGCCCACATCATTCAGGAATTTCAGCCGCGAGCCGATCTCGCTGACCACCTTGCCTGCGATCTCGGCTTTGGCGCCGTGCATTTTCAAAGTGTCGAAATAATCAAAGCAGTCTTTCAGCGTGGCGTGGCTGATCTCGTAGATCGCGCGCGCCTGCGCACCCTCGCCAATGCGCACAAAGCGCGCCTCGCGCCGCAGGCGGGTGCCGCCGCAATCGGTGCAGGGCTGGGTGCTGCGGTAGCGGGCCAGGTCTTCCCGCACCATTACTGAGTCGGTCTCGCGGTAGCGCCGCTGCATGTTGGGAATCACGCCTTCAAACGGGTGCTTCTTGCTGACCTTCTTGCCCGCCTGGTGACCAGAATCCATCATGTAGGCAAACTTGATTTCTTCTTCACCCGAGCCAAACAAAACGGCGTTCTGGATCGGCTGCGGCAGGTCTTCAAACGGCTGGTCCACATCAAACTTGTAGTGCCTGGCCAGGCTTTCCAGCAGTGCGAAGTAGTAGGCATTGCGCCGGTCCCAGCCTTTGATGGCGCCGCTGGCCAGGCTGAGGGAGGGGAAGGCCACGACACGCGCCGGGTCGAAAAACTCTTGCGAGCCCAGGCCATCGCAGGTCGGGCAGGCGCCCACCGGCGAGTTGAAGGAAAACAGGCGCGGCTCCAGCTCGCTGATCGAATAGCCGCAGGCCGGGCAGGAGAACTTGGCGTTGTAGAAGTGCTCCACGCCCGAGTCCATCTCGAGCGCGATGGCGCGGCCGTCGGCCAGCCTGAGCGAGGCTTCAAAACTCTCGGCGAGGCGTTGCGTCAGGTCCGGCCGCACCTTCACGCGGTCAATCACCACGTCGATGTCGTGCTTCTCGGTTTTCTTGAGCTTGGGCAGATCGTCAAATTCATAGGCCTTGCCGTCGACGCGAAAGCGCACATAGCCCTGGGCCTGCATCTCGGCAAACACATCCACAAACTCGCCCTTGCGGTCGCGCGCCACGGGCGCAAGGATCATGAGCTTGGTGTCTTCGGGCAGAGCCAGCACAGCGTCCACCATCTGGGAGACGGTCTGGGCCTGCAGCGGCAGGTCGTGGTCGGGGCAATAGGGGGTGCCGGCGCGGGCATAAAGCAAACGCAGGTAATCGTGAATCTCGGTGACCGTACCCACGGTGGAGCGCGGGTTGTGCGAGGTGGCTTTCTGCTCGATGGAGATGGCGGGCGAAAGACCCTCGATCACATCCACATCGGGCTTGTCCATCAACTGCAAAAACTGCCGTGCATAGGCCGACAGGCTCTCCACATAGCGGCGCTGGCCCTCGGCATACAGCGTGTCAAACGCCAGGGACGATTTGCCCGAGCCCGACAGCCCGGTGATCACCACGAGCTGGTTGCGCGGGATGTCCAGGTCGATGTTCTTGAGGTTGTGCGTGCGTGCGCCGCGGATGCTGATGCGCTGCGCCGCCAGGGCGCGGGCGAGGTACTTGCCCTCGATGGCCGCCTCAAGGATGCGGTCCTGCGCCGCCTGCTCTTCAGCATCGCCTGTGCGGTTGGCTTCGAGGTATTTACCGTCAGTGGAGGAGTTCAATGCGAGGTGCGTCCGGGGAAACCCTCAATCATAGGCCTCACGCCGTACTCGCGCACCTGCGGCGGCTTGGGAATACGGGACAATGAGGTCTTTGCTGACATTTTCCGGCGCATTGCCGGAGCCAGTTTTTTGCCTGCGTGCCATGAGCACTTCAACTTCCCAATCCCCTTCCACCCGGATGACGCCCGTCGAGCGGCGCGCCAGCGCGTCGCTGGCCTTCATCTTTGCGCTGCGCATGCTGGGCCTGTTTCTGGTTTTGCCCGTGTTTGCACTGGAGGCGGCCCGGTATCCCGGTGGCGACGACCCGGCGCGCATCGGCCTGGCCATGGGCATCTACGGGCTGACGCAGGGCATCCTGCAAATCCCGTTCGGCATGGCGTCCGACCGCTTCGGGCGCAAACGGGTCATCGTTGCCGGGCTGATCATCTTTGCGGCGGGGAGTTTTGTGGCCGCCTCCGCGGGCAGCCTGGCCTGGCTGATCGCCGGGCGTGCACTGCAGGGCGCGGGCGCGGTGTCAGCTGCGGTGACAGCCCTGCTGGCCGACCAGACGCGAGACGAGGTGCGCACCAAGGCCATGGCGTTGATCGGCGCCAGCATCGGGCTGATGTTTGCGCTGTCCCTGGTCGTGTCGCCCCTTCTGGCCGCGCATATCGGCCTGGCCGGATTGTTTGCCGTGACGGGGTGCCTTGCGCTCTGCGGCATTGCCGTGGTCGTGTGGATGGCGCCGCCCGAGCCGCTGGTGCACAAGGACACGCCGCGTGGGAGATTTTCTGAAGTGCTCACCCACACAGCCCTGTTGCGTTTGAACGCAGGCGTCTTTCTCCTGCATGCGGTGCAGCTGGCCATGTGGGTGGCGATTCCCGCCCTGCTGGTCCAGGCGGGATTGGGCAAGGACCATCATTGGTGGGTCTACCTGCCTGCCGTGCTGGCCTCGTTCGTCGTCATGGGGGGCCTCTTCCCGATGGAGCGCCGCGGCTACCTGCGAGCCGTGTTTCTTTCGGCCATCGGGCTTATCGCGCTGGTCCAGGTCGGACTGTTGCTCACGGCCGGCGCGCCGAGCCTGGCCTGGCTGGCCTTTTTGCTGTTCGTCTTTTTCTGTGGCTTCAATGTGCTGGAGGCAAGCCAGCCCAGCATGGCGTCGCGCGTGGCGCCGCCGCATGCCAGGGGCTCGGCCCTGGGGGTCTACAACACACTGCAGTCCCTTGGGTTTTTTGTCGGTGGAGCTGTCGGCGGCTGGCTGGCCAAAAGCGTTGGACCCCAAGGCCTGTTTGCAGTCTGCGCCGGCCTGATGCTGCTGTGGCTGCTGGTGGCCTGGCCGATGACAGTCCCACAATCCGTTCATGCCAGCAAGCGGGCATTGGCGACATAATCACTATCCCTCTGGAGGAAAGCAATGGCATCCGTCAACAAAGTCATCCTCGTCGGCAACTGCGGCCGCGACCCCGAAATCCGTTACCTGCCGTCTGGCCAGGCCGTGGCCAATGTCAGTGTGGCAACGTCCAGCAAGCGCAAGGACAAGACCAGCGGGGAGACCATTGAAGACACGCAATGGCACCGCGTCACTTTCTATGACCGCCTGGCCGAAATCGCCGGCGAATACGTCAAGAAGGGCCGGCCGATTTATGTGGAAGGCCGCCTGAAGTACGGTAAATACACGGGCCAGGACGGCATCGAGAAAAACACCGTCGACATCATCGCCACCGAGCTTCAACTGCTGGGCGGCCGTGAAGGCATGGGCGGCCCGGGCGGGGAAGAGGGCGGCGGCGGTGGTGGCTATTCGCGCCCGCCGGCTGCGCCGCGCCAGGCAGCCCCCGCGCCCGCATCGCGCCCTCAGGCACCTGCCAAGTCGTCATCAGGCTTTGACGACATGGACGACGACATTCCGTTCTGACGCCTGCCTGGCGGCCCTGACCGCCGCCATCACTCGACGCACGCAGATCATCCTTTCGGTTGGCTATCCCTTTGTATATCGGCCATCGGTATAGGCCACCCGGATGGAGCGCTATGGCTGATTGCAGCGCATGTCCTGCACCTCCAAACTGCATTCCTGCCGGAAGTTATTCCCGGCGATGGAGTTTCAGCATGCAGTCTCTCGCCACAGTCGCTCAACAGTTTTTCAAGTCTCGCTGGCTGCCACATGCGGCCTCGCGGCGCTTTCGCAACAGCGGTCCTCACAGCGCGTGGGACAGCATCGTGAGCTCGGTGTGCGACTCAATAGAGCCCGAACGCACGCCCATGTGGCTGCTGCGCAAGGAAATGGCTGAGGTCGTAGCCGATTGCCCTGAAGAGGTTCGCACGCGGATGGCCCGTTCCATCTACCGCGCCGGGACCGCATTTGACCTGTGGCTGCTGCGCTCCGACCTGTACCACCACGTGGCCCAGCACCAGGGCCAGCAAGAGGCACAGCGCCGCATCAATGGCCTGCTGGCGTTCTTTGCCAACTGGCTGCCCAAAAAGCAGCTGGTCGCGATCTGACACTCACTCCTTCGTCGCAATCACGCCGCCACCCAGGCACACCTCGCCGTCATACAGCACGGCCGACTGACCCGGCGTTACCGCCCACTGCGGCGCATCAAACGCCAGACTGAACCGGTCTTCCCCTTCCACTTGCAGCACACAGCCGGCGTCGGCTTGCCGGTAGCGCGTCTTGCCGGCAAGAGGGCCCGCTTGCGGCGCCACACCTGCCACCCAGGTGGCGTCAGCGGCCGCGAGCCTGAGCGACTGCAGCCAGGGATGGTCGTGCCCCTGCACCACCCACAGGGTGTTTCGCTCGACATCCTTGCGTGCCACGAACCACGGTTCGTGCTCGCCCACCCCGCGTTGTCCACGATCGCGCGCAGCTTGCAGCTCGGCTCCCCGCGCCTTGACGCCACCTATGCCCAGCCCCTGGCGCTGGCCCAGCGTGTAGAAGCTCAGGCCCTGGTGCTGCCCCAGCACACGGCCACGCTCGTCGCGGATCGGCCCAGGCTCCTTGCTGATGTAGCGGTTGAGGAACTCGCGGAACGGCCGCTCGCCGATGAAGCAGATGCCGGTGGAGTCCTTCTTCTTCGCATTGGGCAGGCCGATTTCCGAGGCGATGCGCCGCACCTCGGTCTTGCGCAACTCGCCAACGGGAAACAATGTTTTTGACAGCTGCGCCTGATTCAGCCGGTGCAGGAAATAGCTCTGGTCCTTGGCCGGGTCCAGGCCCTTGAGCAGTTCAAAGCGCCCGTCCCGCTCGCGCACCCTCGCGTAGTGCCCCGTTGCAATCTTCTGCGCGCCCAGGCGCATCGCGTGGTCAAGGAAGGCCTTGAACTTGATCTCTGCATTGCACAGCACGTCCGGGTTGGGCGTGCGCCCTGCCTGGTATTCGCGCAGGAACTCCGAGAACACGCGGTCCTTGTATTCGGCGGCGAAGTTGACATGCTCGATCTCGATGCCCAGCACGTCGGCCACCGCAGCGGCGTCAACGAAGTCGACGTTGGACGAGCAGTACTCGCTGTCGTCGTCGTCTTCCCAGTTCTTCATGAAGATGCCGATCACCTCGTAACCCTGTTGCTTCAACAGGTGCGCAGTCACCGCAGAGTCCACGCCTCCGCTCAATCCCACTACGACCCTTGGTTTGGCACTCATCATTTGTGCGATTATCCCCAAGCAATGATCTTCCAGCCCCGTTCCCTCCAGTACCCGCGCCGACGCATATCCCCGCCCGCCTTGCTGGCCGTCCTGCTGTTTCATGGACTGCTGCTGTGGTTGATCAACCAGCACTGGCCCATTGAGCGCGCCGTGCGCAATGTGGTCTACCAGTACGTGCGGCCGGCGGCGCCCCAGGCCGCCCAGGTAGCGCCGGCGTCGCGGGCCATCACCGCGTCACGCAGCCTGCGCGCGGCGACCGAGCTGTCGATCTTTGCCAAGACCACCGAGTCCAGCGTGCCGCTCAAGATCACCAACCAGTTGCCTGAACTGGCGCAGGCCAAGGCCAGCAAGCCCGCACCCAGCAAGCCGGCAGAAACGCCGCCAGAGGTGAAACCCACGCCCGTAGAGCCGACGCCGGTGCCCACGCCGCAAACGCAGGAGGCCGCTATCGAGCCGCCCGTGCCCCAGGCGCAGGCGCCCGTGCCGCACGCCGCTGCGCCAACACCTGCGCCCCAGCCGCCTGTGGTTCCCCCGCCGGTGCAGGCGCCGGAACCCGTGCCTGTAGTTACTGCCGCCCCAGCCCCCGCGCCAGTGACAGCGCCGACACCGCCACCGGTGCCGCCGCCCGTCGTTGCACCAGCCCCGGTGCCCGCGCCCGTTCCGGCACCCTCGCCGCCACCGCTGGTCGTGGCGCAACCGCCTGAGCCGGTCGCACCGCCGCCTGAACCCGTGGCCCAACCGGCGCAAATCGCGCCGCCCGCGCCTGTTGCGGCGCCTGCTGAAGCGCCGCTTGAAACCATGGTGGAGCAGCCACGCGCTACGCGCCGCTTGCGTGGGCCGGTGGTGGATGTCCCTGTGTCGCCGAATTCACCGGCAGCCTCATCGGTGTCAGTGCCGGTTCTGGTTTTGCCGCCGGCAGGCGTCAACCCAAGCCCTGCGCCGGGTACGGCAGCAGGCGGCTCACCGGGGCCCGCTACGGGGCCGGCAGCTACCGGGCCGGGTGTATCCGGTCCTGGCCCCTCCGGCCCGTCAGCCGGTGCGGGCAGCGGCCCTGGGAACGCCGGCCAGGGCCCGGCGGGCCGTCTGCCCTCTGCCGGCCTGCCAGTGCCTGCGTTGCCCAGCGCGGCGATGCCCGCGGCGCCTGCTTCAAGGCCTGTCGCCAACGGCATGCCGCCTCCACCCATGCCGGGCACGTACCGGGTGCTGCCCGCATTCAGGCGCAACCTGGCCGACATGGCCAACGAACAGCTGCGCCGTGGCAACGGCCCCGATCCCCTGGCCGAAGCGGTTTCAGGCTCGGCGCTGCCCGACTGCACCAAGCCTCAAACAGGCACCGAGACAACAGCGGGTTTGATGGCGGCGCCCGCAGCGGCCGCGCGCATCCTGTCGGGGCGGTGCCGGTGAGGCCGCTCAGCCAGCTTTCAGCCGCCGTGCGCGGTAATGACGCTGTGATCGGTGTAGACCAGCTCGAGCGGGAAGCGCTTGCCCGCCAGGTAGTCTTCCATGCAACGCAACAGCAGCGGGCTGCGGTGGCGCTCTGTGCTGGCGCGGATCTCATCGGGCGTCATCCACAGCGTGCGCACAATCCCTTCATCCAGCGACAGCGCAGGGTTGGCCTCGCCAATCTCGCCGCAAAAGGCAAAGCGCACATACGTGACGTCCTCCCCGGTGCGAACCCGCTGGAAGCGCGAAAGGTAGATGCCGATGAGCGCCGTGGGCCTGAACACCCTCGTGGTTTCCTCGAGCGCCTCGCGTGCGCAGCCATCGGCCGGCGACTCGCCCGGGTCCAGGTGCCCCGCCGCATTGTTGAGCTTGAGCCCTTCAGACGTTTGCTCCTCGATCAACAGGAACAGGCCGTCTTTTTCAATGATCGCGGCGACCGTGACGCTGGGCTTCCAGAGGTTGTTCATGCGGGCTTTATCGAAGTTGCCCGACATTGTGCCCCCGGATGCCGCCGGAAGCCGCCGCAAAATCCCCTACATTCGGTGATTCACCCCAGCACCGACTGCACCACCCATTGACTCGACCCAGGACCTATGTGATGCACCAACCGCGTTCCATCCTCATGCGTGCCACAGGCCTGCTGGCCGCCGGCCTCACCGCCGCCGCGTTCAGCTTCAGCCTGGCGGCGCAGACCCAGGCGCCGGCCACAACGGCTGCCTCGCCGTCTGTGGCCACGCCCGCTTCCGCACCAGCCGCACCGGCCACCGCCCCGCCCGCCGTCAAGCCGCCCATCAACACCTATGCCGACAACCCCTACGGCCTGCGGGCGCTGTGGGAGCAGGGCGACTACGTCGCCAAGATCACGCTGGTGCTGCTCATGATCATGTCGATCGGCAGCTGGTATGTGCTCATAGCCAAGCTGGTCGAGCAGGCCCGCATGTCGGGCCAGGCCAAAGAGGCGCAGAAGGCCTTCTGGAAAGCCGACACAGTCCGCCAGGGCGCTGACACGCTGCACAAGCAGAGTCCGTTCCGTTTCATCGCCGAGTCGGCCCTGGAGGCCACGCGCAAGCACGACGGCCTGATCGGCCAGGTCGACCTCAACACCTGGGTCACGCAGAGCATCGAGCGCGCGGTTGCCACTGTGCAAAGCCGCACGCAGGATGGCCTGGCGGTGCTGGCCACCGTGGGCTCCACGGCGCCCTTCGTCGGGTTGTTCGGCACGGTCTGGGGCATCTACAACGCGCTGGTGAAAATCGGCTCGTCCGGCCAGGCGTCGATCGACAAGGTGGCCGGCCCGGTGGGCGAGGCGCTCATCATGACGGCGATCGGCCTGGCGGTCGCGGTGCCGGCCGTCATGGGCTACAACTGGCTGGTGAGGCGCAACAAGGTCGGCATGGACACCGTGCGCGCCTTTGGCTCGGACCTGCACACGGTGTTGCTGGCGGCAAGCGCCCGCCGTGGTGAGGGTGCCAGGGTTGTCGGCGTGCCGCCAGCTGCAACGCCTGTAGCAGCCCCTGTGGTTGTCGCCGCCGCGCCGGCGCCCCCTGCTGCCTGATCCCTGCGCCATGGCCATCAACTTCAACACGAGCCAGGCCGACGAGGACCCGTTGCTGGCGCAGATCAACACCACGCCGCTGGTGGACGTGATGCTGGTGCTGCTCATCATCTTCCTCATCACGGTGCCCGTGGTGAACAGCTCCATCGTCGTGAGCCTGCCGCGCGAGAGCAACCAGATCCAGGAAGAGCGCACCGAGAACGTCATCATCACCGTGGATGCCGCGGGCGCCGTGTACTGGGCCGACACGCGCCTGCCCGACCAGAAGACGCTGATCGAACTCCTCAACAAGGTCGCGGTCATGACGCCGCAGCCCGAAGTGCACATCCGCGGTGACGCACGCGCCGACTACGAGGCCGTGGGCCGCGTGGTGTACGCCGTGCAGCAGACCGGCATTGCCAAGCTCGGCTTCATCACCGAGCCGCCGCCAAGGTAAGGACGCACCATGGGCATGAACATCGGCAACAGCAAGCAGGGCGACGAAGACGAGGTCATGGTCGAGATGAACACCACGCCGCTGATTGACGTGATGCTGGTGCTGCTGGTGATGCTGATCATCACCATCCCGATCCAGCTGCATTCGGTCAACATCGACATGCCCTCGGGCACGCCGCCGCCGCAACTGGTCGAGCCCGAGGTCGTGAGCATCGATGTGACACCGGCCAACGAGGTGTTGTGGAACGGCGAGGCGCTGGTGGGCCGCGACGCGCTGGAGGCGAAGCTGCAGGCCGCAGCCGCCATGCCCGTGCAGCCCGAGATCCACGTGCGTCCCAACCGTGCGGCGCGCTACGACACGGTGGCGCGCGTGCTGGCCGCGTCGCAGCGCTATGGGCTGGTGAAGATCGGCATCGTGGGCTCGGAGCAGTTCGCGCAGTGAAGCGGGGCATGCCGTTGTTGAAGTTGCTGCAAAACGCCAGCCTCGTGCTGGTGCTGGCGCTGCTGGCCGGCATGGGCGCGCAGGCACAACTTGCCCCCGCGCCGGCCGCACTTCGCGAAGAACTGGTGGCGCCACTGCGCGCAGCGCAGGAACTCCTCGCAGAGAAAAAATTTGCACTGGCGCTGGAGCAGCTGTCGGCCACCGATCGCATCACGGGGAAGACGAAGGTCGAGACCTACGTTGTCGAGCGCCTGCGTGCAGCGGCGGCCTCGGGCGCGGGCAACACGCAGCAGGCGGCCGCCTCGCTGGAGGCCGTGCTCGCCAGCGGCATGGTGCCCGGCGACGATCAGGTCAAGCTGGTCGAGGCGCTGGCCGGCGCGCACTACAACCTCAAGCATTTCCAGGACGCGGCGCGCTGGGCAATCCGTTCGCTGGAGATCGCGCCCCCCGCCCAGAGCAGGTCTGCCATGCGCCTGATGGCGGCTCAGTCGCTCTATCTGGACAGCGACTACCAGGGCGCTATCCAGCAACTGCAGGCCCTGCAGAAAGAGCAGATTGCGGCAGGCCTGCCCACGCCTGAATCGCAGCTGGACATGCTGGCCGGCAGCTATATCAAGCTGAAGGACGACGCGGGCTATATGCAGGTGCTCGAACAGCTGGTGCGCAGCTACCCGCGCGCCGAGTACTGGGCTGACCTGCTGGTTCGCCTGGAGCGCAAGCCCGGTTTTTCACAGCGGCTGGTGATCGACCTGTTCCGGCTGCAGTTCGCCGCCAATGCCATGGCCGAGGCGGGCGACTACCTGGAACTGGCGCAGCCCGCCGCACAGGCCGACTATCCGGCGGAGGCCAGGAAGGTGCTTGAGACGGGCTTTGCTGCCAAGGTGCTCGGCACGGGTGCCGATGCCGACAAGCACCAGCGCTATCTGCAACAAGTCAGCGAACGCGCCGTGGCCCAGGCCGGGCGTACGCCGGCAGTCGCGACAGGCTCCGCTGACAGCGACGCCTTGTTCAAGGCCGGTTACGGCGAAGTGACACTCGGCCGGATCGAGCCAGGCTTGGCGCTCATGCAACAAGCCCTGGATCAAGGCGGCCTGACCCAGCTCGACGAAGCCCGCATCAGGTTGGGCGCGGCCTGTGCGCAAGCCGGCGACAAAACCCGGGCGCGTGCGCTTTTTGACGCGGTGCAGGCGGCGGGCCGCAGCGATGGCGGTGCGGATCTGGCCCGGCTGTGGAACATCCTGATCGCGCGCTGAAGGCCTGTGCATGCGGGCCGGCGCCACGTCGGCGCCTCTCGCAAGCCCTCTGAGAAACCCCTTCAAAGTCATGTAAGCTAACGCTCAGTTACTGAAACCCAAAGTCCATGCGAGGTCATCGGCGCTGACTGGCGCCAGATGGCCCACAACTTATTAAAGAGGAGACGCCCCATGCAGATTGGCGTACCTGCCGAAACCACGGTGGGAGAGACCCGTGTTGCCGTCACCCCGGAGACGGCCAAAAAACTCATCGCTCAGGGTCACACTCTGCGCATCCAGTCTGGCGCTGGCGTTGCTGCGAGCGCACCCGACGAGGCCTACACCGCAGTGGGCGCGGGGATCACCGACGTGGCCGGCGCTTACGGCTGTGAGCTGGTGCTCAAGGTCCGCAGCCCGTTTGACAACGAGATCGCTTTCATCAAGCCGGGCACCACCGTGGTCGGCATGCTCAACCCGTTTGATGCGGCCGGGCTGCAGCGCCTGGCAACGGCGAACATCACGGGCTTTGCCCTGGAAGCCGCGCCGCGAACCACGCGGGCGCAGAGCATGGACGTGCTGTCCTCGCAGGCCAACATCGCCGGCTACAAGGCGGTGATGATCGCGGCCGACAAGTACCAGCGCTTTTTTCCCATGCTGATGACTGCGGCGGGCACGGTCAAGGCCGCGCGCGTCGTGATTCTTGGCGTGGGTGTGGCGGGGCTTCAGGCCATTGCGACGGCCAAGCGCCTGGGCGCCGTGATCGAGGCGTCCGACGTGCGCCCCAGCGTCAAGGAACAGGTCGAGTCCCTGGGCGCGAAGTTCATCGACGTGTCCTACGACACACCTGAAGAAAAGGAAGCGGCCGTGGGCGTGGGAGGTTACGCCAAGCCCATGCCGCAAAGCTGGATGGACCGCCAGAAGGTCGAAGTGGCCAAGCGCGTGGCGCAGGCCGACATCGTCATCACGACGGCGCTGATTCCCGGCCGCGCCGCGCCGGTGCTGGTCACCGAAGACATGGTCAAGTCGATGAAGCCTGGCTCGGTCATCATCGACCTGGCCGCGGCGCAAGGCGGCAACTGTCCCCTGACTGAAGCTGGCAAGACCGTCGTGAAGTACGGCGTGACGCTGGTGGGCGAAACCAACCTGCCCGCGCTGGTGGCGGCCGACTCGTCGGCGCTCTATGCGCGCAATGTGCTCGACTTCCTCAAGCTCATCCTGCCCAAGGATGGGGGCCTGAAGGTTGACCTGGAAGACGACATCGTGGCGGCTTGCCTCATGACGCAAAACGGCGAAGTCCGTAGATCCAAATAATTTTGCGGGACAGATCATCAGCTCTGTCCCCAACTGGAGAAAAACATGGAAGTCTCACACACCATCACCAACCTGATCATCTTCGTGCTGGCCATCTACGTGGGCTACCACGTGGTGTGGACCGTCACGCCCGCGCTGCACACGCCGCTGATGGCGGTGACCAACGCCATCTCGGCCATCGTGATTGTGGGCGCCATGCTGGCGGCCGCCATGACCGAAACGCCACTGGGCAAGACCATGGGCGTGCTGGCCGTGGCGCTGGCGGCTGTCAATGTGTTTGGCGGTTTCCTCGTGACGCGGCGAATGCTGGAGATGTTCAGGAAGAAAGACAAGAAATTGCCTGCGGCCAAAGAGGAGTCGGCGAAATGAGCGCAGCGCTGAACCGCTTCAAGCAAGCTCGCGCCTCCCTGGGGGGCAGTGAGTACACGCCAGTGACGATCGTGGGGGCCGCATCATGAGCATGAACGTCGTCACGCTGCTGTACCTGTTTGCGTCGGTCTGCTTCATCCAGGCCTTGAAGGGCCTGAGCCATCCGACTACTTCGATACGGGGCAACCTGTTCGGCATGATCGGCATGGCCGTGGCCGCGCTCACGACCGCCGCGCTGATCGTGGAAATATCCGGTGGCCGAGCCGAGGGCATGGTCTGGGTCCTCGGCGGCCTCGTGCTCGGCGGCAGCCTGGGCGCCTACATGGCCAACAAGGTCGAGATGACCAAGATGCCCGAGCTCGTGGCCTTCATGCACAGCATGATCGGCCTGGCCGCCGTCTTCATCGCCGTTGCAGCCTGCGTCGAGCCCTGGGCATTCGGCATCGTGGCCAAGGGCGCGGCCCTGCCCTACGGCAACCGTCTTGAACTGGCGCTGGGCGCGGCGATTGGCGCCATCACTTTCAGCGGCTCGGTCATTGCATTTGGCAAGCTCTCGGGCAAGTACAAGTTCCGGCTGTTCCAGGGCGCGCCGGTGCAGTTCAAGGGCCAGCACATGCTGAACCTGGTGCTCGGCCTGGCGACGCTGGCTTTCATCATTGGCTACACGCTGACGCAGGCCGACATCGACTTTGCCCTGCTGCTGGCGCTGGCCTTTGTGCTGGGCGTGCTGATCATCATCCCGATCGGCGGGGCCGACATGCCGGTGGTGGTGTCCATGCTCAACAGCTATTCGGGCTGGGCGGCAGCGGGCATCGGCTTCAGCCTGAACAACAGCATGCTGATCATCGCGGGCTCGCTGGTGGGCTCGTCGGGCGCCATCCTGAGCTACATCATGTGCAAGGCCATGAACCGCTCGTTCTTCAACGTGATCCTGGGCGGCTTCGGTGGCGAGGCCACAACGGCAGTGGCGGGCGGTGCGGTGCAACGCGCGGTCAAGACCGGCAGTGCAGATGGCGCCGCCTTCGTTCTGAGCAATGCCGAGACCGTGATCATCGTGCCCGGCTACGGCCTGGCTGTGGCGCGCGCCCAGCATGCGGTCAAGGAACTGGCTGCCAAGCTCACCGAGAAGGGCATCACCGTCAAGTACGCCATCCACCCGGTGGCAGGCCGCATGCCCGGTCACATGAACGTGCTGCTGGCTGAAGCGGAAGTGCCCTATGACCAGGTGTTCGAGATGGAAGACATCAACGGCGAATTCGGCCA
Organism: Ramlibacter sp.; assembly: GCA_014376765.1. Taxonomy (GTDB): domain Bacteria; phylum Pseudomonadota; class Gammaproteobacteria; order Burkholderiales; family Burkholderiaceae_C; genus JACMQX01. The sequence continues at coordinate 18,197 of JACMQX010000082.1, forward strand.
GGCCGACGTGGCCATCATCCTGGGCGCCAACGACGTGGTGAACCCCGCTGCCCATGTGAAGGGCAGCGCCATCTACGGCATGCCTATCCTGGAGGCCTACAAGGCCAAGACGGTGATCGTGAACAA
>JACMQX010000010.1 GCA_014376765.1 Ramlibacter sp.
AGTCAGACTCAGGTGAGCGAAGCTGCGAAGCGAGGCAATCTCATACAGTGCTTCTTCCATCGCCGGGTCGCTCAGCGCAAACCAGTTCTGCATCAGGTGCACCCGAAGCATCGATTCCAGCGCGTACGGCCTGCGCCCTCGCCCGGCCATCGGATAGTGCGGTTCGATGAGGTTGAGCAGCATCTTCCAGGGCACCACCAATTCCATCTCTTCCAGGAAGACTTCCCGACGGGTCTTCTTGCGCTTGCCGGCGTACTCTGCATCTGCAAAACTGATTTGGCTCATCGCTCCAGCTCCTTTGCTCATCTCAACGGCTCACCGGTCAGATCGGTGGACTTGTTCAGAGCTTCCCTAAGTCCGGCATTCCTGCCACCGCCCTCTTTTGATCTGCAGCAAGTGTCCGCTCAACTCTTCTTTCTTCCCAGCAGTTAAGTCAACATGTCTGGGCGCAGGAGCCAACTTGACCGGGTAACCTTCCGGGTAACTCGTGTGCACAATGCAGGATTTAAGAGGGAATGTGATTCCCGCCAGCTCCACCATTCACAAAAAACCCGGCCATCATCGGCCGGGTTTTTTTTGCCCTCGCCCTTCCTCAAAAACGCACGCCTGCCGAAAGTCGCAGCATGTTTTGCGGCGTGAAGTTCACCTTGGGGTCCCACGCCACCCTGACAAAGCTGCGTGGCCAGTCGTAGCCAACCGTCAGGCCAAGGCGGTGAATGCTCGTGCCGTCGACCAGCCCGCTCTTGGCCAGCAAATCAACTGTGAGCCTGTCACCATCGGCAAGTGGGGCTCGCCAGATCAGGTGAACATGCTGCTGATCCGGGTTTTGCCGATTGTCCCGAACCAGTTGCATGGTCAGGGACCGGTTGTCTGCCCAGCGATAGCCGGCCGAGAGCATCAAGGCGTCGTTCGGGTCAAAGTTCAGATTGACGTAATTACGCAAGTTGGTACGGCCCAACCCGGCGCCTGCAAACCAGCTGTTGCCAGTCTCGATCATGGCACTGCCGCCCACGAATCCGCCAGAGGCGACCTGAAGCGAAGGCAAAAGCCGGACTGGGCCCAGCGTAAAAGTCCGGTCCCAGCCCGCCCGTTTCTGTGATGTGTCGGTACTCGGCGCGTGGAACCAGCCGAGCCAGACGTTGCCAAAGTCCGAGCTGTGCCGCAGGTTCAAATCAAGCCCGAATCCTCCGCTGGGCGAGGATGAATAAAGGCCGGTTGTGAATTTGAAAGCAGGCGACGTCGCCGCTGCTGACGCACGATCCTGAGACCAGGCCGATGTTGGAAATATCAGCACATGGACCAGGATCGCGACTCCCACCGCCCAAGTACTGCGCAACAAAAAAGAATAGCAATGCATCACGGGAACCCATGTTGATCGAAGGCTTGGCTGAAAAGGAGGGGTTGTGTCGGTCAGGTCCTACTTGCGCTGTCAGGTGGAATCCATTTGTGCAAGCTCACACTCGAAACCCGCTTGCCAGCGGGAGGTCTGACCCATACTGATTCCATCATTTCCAAACAGGTCAAACCATGCCAAGCACGCAACCAATTTTTTGCTCCCTGCCTTGTACGTTGGTGATCGTAACCGCATTGCTGGGAATGAACGCCAACGCGCAGCTATCTGTTGGTGGCACAACCAGTGCACGGACGGGTGTAGGTGTCGGTGCGGGCACGGCAAATGCTGGAGTTGGAGCGGGCTCCAGCACCTCGGCCAATGGCGGCAGCAGTGGCGGGATCAACGGCGGCATCGCCACCGACACATCGGCTGCGGGTAGCAGCAACTACAAAGGCCCGGCCATCACGCGTGGCGCCGGTAGCGGTGCACCAATGTCCGGCTCGGCCACAAGCACCAAGGCAACCAACACCGACGCTGTCACTGCGCCGCTCAAGAGCGCGGCCCAGAACGTCAAGAAGAAATCGAAACGCACCGCGCGCAACACCAGATCGACCGTCCGCGCAACTGGCGGCGCTGGTGCTGCCGTCAATGCACAAGGTGAAGTCAACTCACAAAGCCGTTAGTCAACCGCCCAACCTGGAGATCCATCATGTCCAAGCCCCGTAGAGTTACCACGCACGAACAAGATACAACGCCAGAGCTTCCCACACCCATCACGCCCGACCCGGACGACACGATTGATGTGCTGGAAGATGGCCTCGTCCCCGCAGCCGGAATTTCAGACGACCCGGAGTTCGAGCGCGTCATGAACATACCGGATTGATTGGCCATGCAAGCGCGGCACATCCAACTCTTCGTGTTGCTGCTGACCTCAGGGATGCTCTTGGGTTGCCCTGACACGGGCCCGCCCAAGTTACCCACCACCCCCAAGGTTCCCCAGCCCAAGGCCGCGACCGCGCAAGGCTTGCTGGTGACGGCGTCGGCGATTCATTCACTTGTCAGGAGAACGACGTGAGCAATACCAATATCGAATTCAGTGGTGTCAGCCTCAGGGCCGTGATGGACGCGATGGGTGCGTTGACCTTCGCTGTGGCCCGCCAGCTCAATGCCGATCAGAAAGACGGCCTGGCCAGCGACCTGTCGCGCCTGGCCAAAGACGCACAGAACAACGGTAATGCCGAGCTTGAGATGCTGCTGCTTGACCTGCACCAGAAGGCCCGAACAGGTGGCGGCGCTGTGCGTCCCATGGCGGTAGATGGCAGCGCGTCCGTGAACGCCGCTGAAGCTGTGCAGACCCTGTAGTGCCCGCGCGCTTACAGCCAGGGCAGGGCGGGCATTCGCAACACGGCTGGCTTTGAGATACTTGGAGCCAAATGCAGCTTCAAGACATACTTTTCTCCCAGGGTTTCGGTACCAGGCGCGTCTGTGCAGGGCTGGTGCAACAGGGCCGAGTCTCTGTCAGCGGCGTCATCCGCACCTTGCCTGCTGAAGAGTTTGAAGAGGATTGTTTGGTATTCACCGTCCAAGGCGCGCAGTGGCCGTATCAGGAACGCGCCTACCTCATGCTGAACAAACCCGCAGGGACCGAGTGCTCGCAAAAGCCGTCGACCTATCCCAGCATCTACACCCTGCTGCCCTCACCGCTCAGGCTGCGTCCGCAAAAGGGTGCCGTGCAGGGCGTACAGGCGGTGGGCCGGCTGGACCAGGACACCACCGGCATGCTGCTGCTCACGGACGACGGCAAATTCATCCACCGCATGAGCTCTCCACGCCACCATGTACCCAAAGTGTATGAAGTGACCACCAAGCACCCGATTGAAGGAGCGCAGGTGCAAAAACTGCTCGAGGGGGTGCTACTGGATGACGACCCCAAGCCCGTGCGAGCCGCGGCCTGTGAACGCGTGGGCGAAGCTGGCGAGCCCAGCCATCACTTGCGACTCACGCTGACCGAGGGCAAATACCACCAGGTCAAGCGCATGATCGCGGCGGTGAGTAACCGCGTGGAAGGCCTGCATCGTTCACGCATCGGCGCACTGAGCCTCCCAGAAGACCTCGCCCCTGGTCAATGGCGCTGGCTTACGGCCGATGATCTTGCGAGGATTGCATCATGAGCCAAACCTTGACGGTGGACCAGGCGCTGGAGCAGGCCGCAGCCCGCTGGGGCTCGGCTGACAGGGCCGGCGCGCGCCAGCTGATGCAGCAGGCCCTGACGGCCGCGCCCGACCACCCCGGCGCGCTAAACCTGGCCGGATGCGCAGCGTTTGAAGACGGCAACGCGGGCATGGCGCTAGCCCTGTTTGAAAAGGCGGCTGCCCGCGCGCCCACCGACGTCGCCGTACAGGGCAACCTGGCCCGCGCCGAGTTTGCGGTGGGGCGTACCGAGCGTGCCCGCCGCCGGGGTGAATACCTCGCGTCTCTCACGCCGAAGGCGCAGCCCATGTGCCGTGAATTTGAAGCCAAACTGGCAAGCACCCAGCGCCCGCCAGCGATTGCCTCCAGTTTTTATTCTGGAGATGCAATGCAGCTGCGCCGAAACGTTGAAGGCTACCTGCACGCCGCATCCAGCGGCATGCCGCGCTCCCTGCTGCAGCAGCCCAAGGTATTAATTGCACCTCATGCAGGTCATATGTATTCAGGCGCTACGGCCGCCAAAGCGTATGCGCGCATCCTGCCCTTTGCACAGGGCATACGCCGGGTGGTTCTGCTGGGCCCGGCGCATCGCGTTTACTTTGAGGGCGTTGCCTTGCCGGGCTCGGGCGCCTACGCCTCGCCCTTGGGTGCCGTGCCGATCGACAACCTGGCTGCAGACGCCATAGCGGACTTTCCTTTTGTGGTCACCCGTGCCGATGCGCACGGCCCGGAGCACAGCCTGGAAGTGCACCTGCCCTTCCTGCAATGCGCATTGGGCGCATTTGAGCTGCTGCCGTTGGTGGTGGGCGACGCTGCACCGGCGCAGGTGGCGCAAGTGATTGAGCGGCTATGGGGCGGCCCGGAAACGCTCATCGTCATCAGCACCGACCTGTCCCACTTTCACGGGTATGACGAAGCCAATCAGATTGACCTGGCCAGCTGTGCACAGTTGATGGCGCTGGACGCAACGCTCAACCACCAGCAGGCCTGCGGCGCGACGCCTGTCAACGCGCTGCTCGAACTGGCCCTGCGCAAGGGCTTGCGCATTGAGCAGATCGAGCGCTGCAACTCGGGCGACACGGCCGGCGACAGGGACCGCGTCGTCGGCTATGCAAGCTTTGCCTTGTATGAGCCAGCGCGCAAAAGCGGCGCGGCCATCGGCTTTTCGCCCGAACAGGGCCTGGCGCTGGTGCAACTGGCGCGCGCCAGCCTGCATGAAGCCACCGGCGCGCCCAAAGAACCCGTCCCCGGTCTCAAAAGTTTCCAGGGCAACGGCGCTGCTTTTGTCACGCTCACCAGCCAGGGCCAGCTGCGCGGTTGCATTGGCAGCCTGCAGGCGGCAAGGCCGCTGGCCGATGACGTGCGTGCCAATGCCATGGCTGCGGCATTGCAGGACCCGCGCTTCAAACCGGTCACGGCTGCCGAGGCCCCGGGCCTGCAAGTCGAGGTCTCGGTGCTGACCGCAGCGCAGTTCTTGCCGTGTGCCAACGAGTCGCACGCCATCTGGCAGCTGCAACCTGGTATTGACGGCGTGATTCTGGAGTGCGAGGAGGGCGGCAGGGCCTTTCGCAGCACCTACTTGCCGCAGGTCTGGGAGCAGATTTCGCAGCCGCGCGCTTTTCTGGCGCACCTCAAGGTGAAGGCCGGCTTGCCGTTCGATTACTGGTCGCCACAGGTGCGGCTGTCCGTCTACCAGGTGCAGAAGTTTTCAGAAAGCGATACATGACAGCAGCGGCGCAGGACGCCCCCACAGGCCACCCCGGCCGCTGGTGGCATGCTCTGCCCGACGGCCGCATCCAGTGCGATCTGTGCCCCCGCGAATGCCGGCTGCATGAAGGCCAGCGCGGCCTGTGCTTTGTGCGCGAGCGCTCCGGCGGTGCCATGGTGCTCAACACATATGGCCGCTCGTCGGGGTTCTGCGTGGACCCGATCGAGAAAAAGCCGCTGAATCATTTCCATCCGGGCAGCAGCGTGCTGAGCTTTGGCACAGCGGGCTGCAACCTCGCCTGCAAGTTCTGCCAGAACTGGGACATCTCCAAAAGCCGGGACGTCGACAAGCTGGGACAGCAGGCCTCCCCCGAAGCCATTGCCCAGGGCTGCCTGCAGCTGCAGGCCAGATCAGTCGCCTACACCTACAACGACCCAGTCATCTTTGCTGAATATGCAATGGACGTGGCCGACGCCTGCCACGCGGTGGGCGTGAAGTCGGTGGCCGTGACGGCAGGCTACATGCAGGCAGCGCCGCGCCGCGAGTTTTACGCAAAAATGGACGCCGCCAATGTTGACCTGAAAGGTTTCACCGAGGCGTTCTACAAGGAGATCTGCGCCGGCGAACTGCAGCCCGTGCTCGACACGCTGGCCTACATCCGTCACGAAACCAGCTGCTGGCTTGAAGTCACCACACTGCTGATCCCCGGCGCCAACGACTCCGACGCCGAAATCACCGCACTCAGCCGGTGGATGGTCCGCGAGCTTGGCGCCGATGTGCCGCTGCACTTCACCGCTTTTCACCCCGACTACAAAATGACCGACCGGCTTGCCACGCCGCCTGAAAGCGTGATGCGCGCCCGGCGCATCGCCATGGGGGAGGGGTTGCGCTACGTCTACACCGGCAACGTGCATGACGCAGAAGGTGGCACCACCTTCTGCCCCCGCTGCAATACAGCGCTGATCGGGCGCGACTGGCACCACATCACCGCCTACCGCCTGCACCACACCAACTGCTGCCCGAAGTGCGACTTTCCGGTTGCGGGGCGATTCGACCTGGTGGAAGGCGAGTTCCGCCAGTTCGGGCGCAGGCGCATCCCGGTCAGCTTTGCCCCAGCAGGAAATCCCTGACGATTTCGAGCGTGCGTGCCGGCTGGTCCCGGTGGGGCGAGTGGCCGCAGGCGGGCAGCTTGTGCATCTGGAAGCTGCCCTGCGTGGGCGCAATCTGCTCGATCTGTGCCATCGTGCCATAGACATCGTCCTCGCCCTGAAGGGCCAGTACCGGCGCCGTGATACGGCGGCAATCGCCGCGGATATCAAAGCTGCGGAATGCCTCGCTCAGCCAGACGTCGTTCCATTGCCAGAACGCGCCGTCCACATCGCCGTGGTAGCGCGCCAGCCGCTCACGCAGGCCTCCGACACGCATGCCGCCTACCTCCCAGGCGGTCCGGGCCTGGCGGATGGATTCAAGCGACACCTCCTCCACCATCACATGCGGCGCCATGACGATGCAGGCCTGCACCGGGTGGCGGCTGGCATGCAGCAGCGCAATGCTGCCGCCATCGGAATGGCCCAGCAGCACTGGCCGCTCGATGCCCATGACGCGCAGCAGTTCAGGCAACACCGTGAAGGCTTCCAGGTGCATGTAGTCGGCGCCCAGGCGCCCGGCGCCGCGAACGTCAGCCACGGGCTGGGACTGGCCATAGCCGCGCCGCGAATACACGATGCCGCCGCGTCCGGTGGCCCGGCAAATCGCCTGCGGCCACGAGCCCTCGCGCCCCTGCCACATGGCCACGGAGCCCAGGCCCTCATGCAGGAACACGATGGGTGCCAATGCGAGGCCTGGTTCTGGTGGCGCTATCTGCAGGACTTCCAGTTGCGTGCCGTCGACGTCGATCAAATCCATCACGGAATGGTAAGGGAATTGCCCGGGGTGCCGCTGGCAGGGCAGCTACACTTGGTGCTTCTAAAACGAATAGCACTTTGTGAATTTTTTAGTCCGTTTTCTCAGTCTCTTTGCGGCATGGCCAGCCCTGTTGATCGTTGCCCTCGCGCCCGCGGCGGCAGCGGCCCAATCCAATCCCGTCTTTGTGCTCAATTCGCTGGATGCCACCGTCAGCGTCATCGACCCCGCCACCTGGACCGAGACGCGCCGTATCCCGACCGGCAAGGAGCCGCACCACGTCTACATGACGCCCGACAGCAAGTCACTGATCGTGGCCAATTCGGCGGGTGATTCCCTGCTGTTCATCGACCCGAAGTCGGGCGATGTGCAGCGCACGATCAAGGGCATCCTGGACCCTTACCAGCTGCGCTTCTCGCCCGACATGAAGTGGTTCGTCACGGCCGCCAACCGCTTGAACCATATCGACATCTACCGCTGGGACGGCAAGGGCCTCACATTGGCCAAGCGCATCTCGTCCAGCCGCACGCCCAGCCATATCTGGATCGACAGCAAAAGCACCACCGCCTACGTTTCCATGCAGGACAGCAACGAAATGGTGGCCGTTGACCTGGCGACGCAGACGCTCAAGTGGCGCGTCAGCACCGGCACCATGCCGGCAGACATTTTCGGCACGGCGGACGACAAGACGCTGCTGGTGGGTCTGACCGGCAGCAATGGCGTGGAGGTGTATGACGTATCGGGCGCCACTGCAAGGCGAGTCAAGGTCATCGGCACAGGGGAGGGCGCCCACGCCTTTCGCTCGGCTGGCGACAAGCGTAACGTCTTTGTCAGCAACCGCGTGGCCAACAGCATCAGCAAGATCGACTTGCAAACGCTCGAAGTCGTGGCCAGTTACCCGGCCCCGGGCGGGCCTGACTGCATGGACGTCTCGGCTGACGGCAAGACCCTGCTGGTGACCTCACGCTGGGCCCGCAAACTCACCATCATCGACATTGAAACCCGCAAAATCATCCAGCAGGTGAAAGTTGGAAAATCTCCCCATGGTGTCTGGACGCTTGATCACGCTGAGCGCTAGCCGGTTCATACCCGCCGCACTGGCCGGCGCGAGCTTTTGCGCCGTAGCGGGTGCGGCAACGTGCGACACGCCGGTCTATCTCACCATCGACACCGGCCACATGGAAGTCGCGCCTCTCATGGCTGAGGTCCTCAAGCGGCAGGACGTACGCGTCACCTTCTTCGCCGCCAATGAGCGGACCAAAACCGGTGACGGCAGTCTGGGCAATGCCTGGGCCCCGTGGTGGAAAGCCCGCGCCGCTGAAGGTCATGAATTTGCATCCCACACCTGGGACCACACCTACTGGCGGGGCGATGTGCCCGGTACCCCGGCGCGCTTTCGCGTCAAGCCCACCGCCGGGCCGATGGAAGGGCGTGAGTCCACCTGGGGCGCAGCCACCTACTGCGCCGAAGTTGCGCATTCCACGCAGCGCCTTCAGGAAATCACCGGCAAGAAGCCCTTGCCGCTGTTCCGTGCACCCGGCGGTAAAACCTCGCCTCAATTGCTCGCTGCCGCCAAGGCCTGTGGTTACGAGCATGTGGGCTGGTCCCCCGCCGGTTTCCTGGGCGATGAACTCCCCAGCGAGACCTCCAGCAACGCCACACTGCTTAAAAAAGCATTGCGCGACATACGTACGGGCGACGTGCTGCTGGCCCATTTGGGCATCTGGTCCCGCAAGGACCCGTGGGCCCCGGCCGTGCTGGAGCCGCTGATCGTGGGCCTGAAGGACAAGGGCTTTTGCTTTGAAACCTTGCGCGAGCATCCTGCCTACAAGGCCTGGATCGCGCAGAAAGGCTGATACGTCATGGAGTGGCTGTCTGACCTTTTCTCCTCCGCGCAAGAGTGGCTGTTTATGTCCCTCGTGCAGCCTCTGGTGTTTGCCATGGGCATGGGCGGGCAGCTGGAAGAGGCCTTCACCGCCACCGGCTGGCTGCTGGTTGGCCTGATCCAGATCGCAATTTTGCTGGCCATCATTGGCCCGCTGCAGCGCTGGCGGCCGGTGGAGCCGGTGACCGACCGCGCGGGCGTGCGCACCGACATCCTCTACACCGTGATCCACCGCCTGGGCGTGTTCCGCGTGGCCCTGTTCTTCTCGCTGGAGCCGGTGTTCGACGAGCTGTTTGGCCTGATGCGGGTCGAGGGCATGAGTACTTTCCACCTGGACGCACTCTGGCCGGGCGTGACCGACAACGCGATCGTTGCCTTTGCCATTTACCTCGTGGTGTTTGACTTCGTCGACTACTGGATCCACCGCGGCCAGCACCAGTTCCGCTGGTGGTGGGCGCTGCATTCGCTGCACCATTCGCAGCAGCAGATGACGATGTGGAGCGACAACCGCAACCACCTGCTGGACGACATCATCCGCGACACGCTCATCGTCCTCGTGGCGCAGCTCATTGGCGTGGCGCCGGGGCAGTTTGTGGCGGTGGTGGCATTTACGCAGCTGAGCGAGAGCTTCCAGCATGCCAACCTGCGGGTGTCTTTCGGGCTGCTGGGCGAGCGCCTGTGGGTCAGCCCGCGCTTTCACCGGTTGCATCACGCCATTGGCATCGGCCATGAAACCAGCGGCAAAGGCACGCTGGGCGGCCACAACTTCGGCGTGCTGCTGCCCTGGTGGGACGCTCTGTTTGGCACCGTCAACTTCGACAGCCGCTACGACGCTACAGGCGTTCGCGACCAGGTGGAGCCCGGGCCGGATGGCAAGCTACGCAGCTACGGCGGTGGCTTCTGGAGCCAGCAGTGGCTGGGCCTCAAGCGCATGGTCGGCCGGGCTTGATGGGCGGTACATGATGGGCCGTAAATGATCCTTGATTCTTTCTGGCGCGCAGTGGCCTACTGCCTGCACCCGCGCGTCATTGCGCTGTCATTCCTGCCGCTCATCCTGATGGTCGCCTTCGCTCTCGGCCTGGGCTACTTTTTCTGGGAGCCCACGCTCACCTGGGTGCGTGCCTCGCTGGACTCCTGGTCCATCCTCAGCGCGTTGTGGGCCTGGCTGAACGGCATGGGCGCCGGCAGCCTCAAGGTGGTGCTGGTGCCGCTGATCGTGATCTTTGTCGTCACCCCCGTCATCGTCATGCTGTCGCTGCTGATTGTTGCGGTGCTGATGACGCCCGCGCTCAATGCCCTTGTGGCCGAGCGGCGCTTCCCGCACCTGGAGCGCAAGAAGGGCGGCTCGCTGCTGATGTCCGTTGTGTGGTCGCTGGGCTCCACGCTGCTGGCTCTGATCGCGATGATCGTGTCGATCCCGCTGTGGCTGGTGCCGCCGCTGATTCTCGTGTTGCCGCCCCTGATCTGGGGCTGGCTGACCTACCGCGTCATGGCGTTTGACGCTCTGGCCGACCATGCCAGCGTGGCCGAGCGGCGGGAGCTGTTCCGCCGGCATCGCGGCTGGCTGCTGGGCATTGGTGTGATGACGGGTTACCTGGGCATGGCGCCCACCATGGTCTGGGCTTCGGGGGCGCTGTTTGCGGCGGCGTTTGTCGTCCTCGTGCCGGTGGCGATCTGGATCTACACCCTGGTGTTTGCTTTTTCTTCGCTGTGGTTCAGCCACTACTGCCTGGCGGCG
>JACMQX010000083.1 GCA_014376765.1 Ramlibacter sp.
CTACACCTGGCTATACCGGATCGCGGTCAACACGGCCAAGAAGGCGCTGGTGGACCTCAAGCGCAATCCAGTCATTTCAGACAGTTCGTTGCGTTCCAATGATGACGACGATGAAACTTACCGGCCGGACAATGAACTAACAACGGCTGAAACACCCGAAACCGTGCTGGCCGCCAAAGAAATTGCCACTGCGGTCAATGCCGCGATGGAAGCCCTGCCAGAGGAGTTGCGGCAGGCCGTCACCCTCCGGGAGATTGAGGGGCTTAGTTATGAAGAGATCGCTTCCATGATGAACTGCCCCATTGGCACGGTCCGATCCAGGATTTTCCGGGCGCGCGAGGCCATATCGGCCAAGGTCAAGCCCATGCTGGAAAATCAGTCCGGCAAGCGGTGGTGAAAGCAGGGGTGAATGTGGTGGCGAAATCAGCAGTGAGTTTGGTGATAGTGGCCCTCGTGGGCACAAGCGGGACAGAAATATGAACCATGACCTGATGAAAAACCGTGAGCTCATTTCGGCGTTGGCCGACGGCCAGCTGCGCGGGGCAGACTTTGCCCGCACGGTGGAATTGACCGCTGTGGATGAAGATGCGCAATCGGCCTGGCAGGTCTACCACCTGGTGGGCGATGTGCTGCGTTCGACTGACCTCGCTTCTCGCGCTTCAAACACAGCCTTCATGGTGCGGCTGAACACGCAACTTGCCCGCGAAAACGTGCCTTCTGCAGCTGCGGTGGTCGCTACCGCCCCATCCGTTACAAGCTCGGGTGTGGACCATGGCCGTGCCCCTGCCGCGAACCAGGCAGACATCCGGTGGAAACTCGTTGCCGGCTTCGCTTCGATGGCGGCAGTTGCTGCAATCGGGTGGGGCTTGCTGGGCAACTCCAATACATCCCTGACCCAGTCGCAGCTGGCGCAAGTCGGTGTTGCGGCCCCGCAAGCCCGGGCCGACGCGGCCCAGGTGGCACAGCAAGTCACGGTGGCAGGCCGCCAGCAGGTGATGATCCGGGACGCGCGCCTTGATGAGTTGATGTCTGCGCACCGGCAGTTTGGCGGCACGTCGGCCCTGCAGATGCCCGCGGGCTTCATGCGCAATGCCACATTTGAAGGGCCTGCCCGTTAAGGCATCCTTTATGTTGCGCAAGAACTCCATCCGCAGCCTGGTTGCCTTGTGCTCTGGCGTCGCTGTCAGCCTGTGCATGGCGCAGAGCGCGCCGGGCGTAGCGCCCGTCCAGGCCGATGCGCAGCAGCAACGCAGCATTGGAGACTGGCTCCTGCGCATGCATGAGGCCTCGCGCAAGCGGGCCTATATCGGCACATTTGTGGTCTCGTCTTCCTCCGGTAGCATGTCCAGCGCCCGGATCTGGCATGTATGCGACGGGGACAAACAGATGGAACGGGTGGAGTCGCTCACGGGTGCGCCGCGCACGACCTTCCGGCGCAACGACCATGTGGTCACCTTCATGACTGACGCGCGGGTGGTGCGGTCCGAAAAGCGGGAGTCGCTGGGCCTGTTCCCCAACCTGCTCAAGTCAAGCGACTCCTCAATCCCCGACTTCTACACCGCGCGCCAGGTCGGGGCGGACCGCGTGGCGGGCTTTGATACCGACGTGGTACAGGTCCAACCCCGGGACGCTTTGCGATTTGGCTACCGCATCTGGAGCGAAAAAAAGTCTGGCCTCGTGATCAAGCTGCAAACGCTTGATGTGGATGGTCACGTTCTTGAGCAGTCGGCTTTCTCCGAGTTGCAGCTTGATGCGCCGGTGAAGATGGACAAGCTGTCGCGGATGATGGCCAACACCGAGGGCTACAAAGTCGTGGAGTCCGCCGAGCTTGTCAAGACTACACCGCTGGCGCAAGGCTGGGACCTCAAGAACCCGGTTGCTGGCTTCAAGCCCATGAGCTGTTTCAAGCGTCCCGCAGGCAGCGGGCAGGCGTCGGGGGTTGTTCCGGACAGCACCATGCAATGGATTTTTTCTGATGGCCTGGCCTCGGTGTCGCTGTTTGTCGAACCGTTTGATCGCCAGCGCCATGGCCAGGAAGCGACGCTCGCGGCGGGTGCCACGCAGACCCTGACGCGCCGCCTCAGTGACAAGTCGGGCGAATGGTGGGTGACGGCGGTGGGTGAAGTCCCGCCTCAGACACTCAAGGCATTCGCGCAAAGCCTTGAACGCAGGAAATAACTCGCATCTGAAGCGATCACCTCTTCTTGCAGTATTTTCGCTTGTCCGTCGGGTGAAGCACTGAACCAAAAGCGTTGCTGGCTCCTCATATCTCTTACACATGTCATGAAAGGTCGATGATGTTTCGAATCGATTGGAAAAAACTCCCCGCTTACGCACTGTCAGGCGTGCTCGTCGCTGGTGCCGGCATTGCAGTCGTGCCGCACGTTGCAGCACAGGCTCAGCCAGCACCTTCCGTTCGGGGCCTGCCCGACTTCACCGATCTTGTAGAGGCTGCCGGCCCCTCAGTCGTCAATATCCGAACGCTCGAAAAAGCCAAGGCGGGGTCTGGCGGCCCCGGTAGCGGCATGGACGAAGACATGCAGGAGTTCTTCCGCCGCTTCTTCGGCCAGCCCTTGCCGGGTGTGCCTCGCCAGGCGCCGCGGCCCAATCGGCCGCAGCCCCAGGACGAAGACGCCCAACCGCGCGGCGTTGGCTCGGGCTTCATCCTGACAGCCGACGGGTACGTCATGACCAATGCCCACGTGGTGGACGGCGCCGATGAAGTGCTGGTGACGCTGCCGGACAAGCGCGAATACAAGGCCCGGATCATTGGTGCAGACAAGCGTACCGATGTGGCCGTCGTCAAGATTGAAGCCACGGGGCTGCCGGCAGTCAAAATTGGCGACGTCAGCCGCCTGAAGGTTGGCGAATGGGTGATGGCGATCGGCTCGCCGTTTGGCCTTGAGAATACGGTGACCGCAGGCATCGTCAGCGCCAAGCAGCGCGACACCGGCGACTACCTGCCGTTCATCCAGACGGACGTCGCGATCAACCCCGGGAATTCAGGCGGTCCGCTGATCAACATGCGCGGCGAGGTCGTGGGCATCAACAGCCAGATATATTCGCGCTCCGGCGGATTCATGGGCATTTCGTTCGCCATCCCGATTGATGAGGCCATCCGCGTGAGCGAGCAGTTGCGCGCCACCGGGCGCGTGTCCCGGGGCCGCATCGGCGTGCAGATCGACCAGGTCACCAAGGATGTGGCGGAGTCGATCGGCCTGGGCAAGCCGCAGGGCGCATTGGTCCGCAGTGTTGAATCCGGCGCACCGGCCGACAAGGCAGGCGTCGAGGCGGGCGACATCATCACCAAATTCGATGGCAAGCTCATCGACCGCTCTACCGATCTGCCGCGCATGGTGGGAAACACCAAGCCCGGCACCAAGAGCACCCTGACTGTGTTCCGCCGCGGAGCTGCGCGGGATCTGACGGTCACCATCGCTGAAATCGACGCAGAAAAGCCAGTCAAGAAAGTGGCGGACAAGGAAGAGAAACCCAAGCCTGTTACTGCCGCCCAGACCTTGGGCCTGACGGTGAGCGAGCTCACGGACGCCCAAAAGAAAGAGTTGAAGATCAAAGGCGGCGTCAAGGTCGACACAGCGGCCGATGCTGCGGCTCGCGCCGGCCTCCGGGAAGGCGACGTGATCGTTGCGATTGCGAATACCGAGATCGGCACGACAAAAGAATTCGAAGCTGCCATTGCAAAAGTCGACAAGACCAAACCGGTCAATGTGTTGTTCCGCCGCGGCGACTGGGCCCAATACGCCCTGCTGCGTCCGGCGCGCTGACAGCAGCTACCCAGAGAGGCCCCAAACGCAACCCGGGTTTGGGGCCTTTTTATTGCTTTGACTTGTCGCAATTCGCCGGCACAAAAATATTTATTGGTTGTTCCGGTCGGTCATATTTGTTTGCGACCACTAACTTTCCGCAAAGCTAACGACGATTTTGGATAGAATCCATCCTGCTGACTGGCTATTACAGACATATCAAAATGGCCTGAGCCCACCATACGGGATAGACAGCATCGGTTCACAGCCGATCCACAGATCGCCCACAAGTTGTCCAGAATGCCTTCCACTAAAATTGTTGATAAGTTGTGTATAAGTTTCTTGTTGTTGCGCTGCAACGACGTGATATTGACCGCAGCTGGTCTGTACGTCCGGGGCTTTTTGCCTACAATGAAGCTCCAACTATCGCAGTTGCCATAGATTGTTGGTTCAGGGCGCGTCACTACTCGACGCGCCCTTTTTTCTTGCCCGTCGCCTTTTCAATTCAATCACTTAAGCGTTTTCGTTGATGAATCACATCAGAAATTTTTCGATCATTGCGCACATCGATCACGGCAAATCGACTCTCGCAGACCGGCTCATTCAACGTTGCGGCGGCTTGAGCGATCGCGAGATGGAAAGCCAGGTGCTGGACTCGATGGATCTGGAAAAAGAGCGTGGGATAACCATCAAGGCGCAGACCGCTTGCCTCAAATACAAGGCACTCAATGGCGAGGTCTACAACCTCAACCTGATCGACACGCCTGGCCACGTTGACTTCTCCTACGAGGTCTCGCGATCGCTGTCTGCATGTGAAGGAGCACTGCTCGTCGTCGATGCGAGCCAGGGCGTTGAAGCGCAGACCGTCGCCAACTGCTACACCGCGCTCGAGCTGGGTGTTGAGGTTGTGCCCGTGCTCAACAAGATGGATTTGCCGCAGGCCGATCCTGAAAACGCGAAGCTGGAAATCGAAGACGTCATCGGCATCGATGCGAGCGACGCGATTGCCATCTCGGCCAAGACCGGCATGGGTATTGACGAGGTCCTTGAGGCCATCATCGCGCGCATCCCTGCGCCCAAAGGCAACCCTGCCGGGCCGCTGCGCGCCATGATCGTCGACAGCTGGTTTGACACTTATGTCGGCGTCGTCATGCTGGTGCGCGTGGTGGACGGGCGCCTGGCCAAGGGCGACCGTTTCAAG
Organism: Ramlibacter sp.; assembly: GCA_014376765.1. Taxonomy (GTDB): domain Bacteria; phylum Pseudomonadota; class Gammaproteobacteria; order Burkholderiales; family Burkholderiaceae_C; genus JACMQX01. The sequence continues at coordinate 4,966 of JACMQX010000083.1, forward strand.
ATGATGGCGACCGGCACCATGTACAACGCCGACAACCTGGGCGTGTTCACGCCGGCCAATGAAACGCGCGATGCGCTTGAGGCTGGCGAAGTCGGCTACATCATTGCCGGCATCAAGGAGCTGCAGGCCGCCAAGGTGGGCGACACCATCACCCTGATCAAGCCGGGCACCGGCGGCGCTGCATTCACTGCCACTGAAGCGCTGCCCGGCTTCAAGGAAATCCAGCCGCAGGTATTTGCAGGCTTGTACCCCACCGAGGCCAATCAGTACGACTCGCTGCGTGATGCGCTGGAAAAGCTCAAGCTCAACGACTCGTCGCTGCACTACGAGCCTGAGGTGTCGCAGGCGCTGGGCTTTGGCTTTCGCTGCGGGTTTCTCGGCCTGCTGCACATGGAGATCGTGCAGGAGCGGCTGGAGCGCGAGTTTGACCAGGACCTGATCACGACCGCCCCCAGCGTGGTCTATCAAGTTGTCAAGGCCGACGGCGAGGTGGTCATGGTCGAGAACCCCTCCAAAATCCCCGACCAGGGCAAGATGGCCGAGATCCGCGAACCCATCGTGACGGTGCATCTGTATATGCCGCAGGAATACGTGGGCCCGGTCATGACCCTGGCCAACCAGAAGCGCGGCGTGCAGCTGAACATGGCCTACCACGGCAAGCAGGTCATGCTGACCTACGAGATGCCGCTGGGCGAGATCGTGCTGGACTTTTTCGACAAGCTCAAGTCCGTGTCGCGCGGCTACGCGTCCATGGACTACGAGTTCAAGGAGTTCAGGACGTCCGACGTGGTGAAGGTCGACATCCTGCTCAATGGCGAAAAGGTGGACGCGCTGTCGATCATCGTGCACCGCAGCCAGTCGCTCTACCGCGGCAGGGCCGTGGTGGGCAAGATGCGCGAGATCATTTCGCGCCAGATGTTTGACGTTGCCATACAGGCGGCCATTGGGGCCAACATCATTGCGCGTGAGACAATCAAGGCGCTGCGAAAGAACGTTTTGGCCAAGTGCTACGGCGGCGATATTTCCCGAAAACGCAAGCTCCTCGAAAAACAAAAGGCAGGCAAGAAACGCATGAAACAGATCGGCTCGGTTGAAGTGCCGCAGGAAGCTTTCCTGGCGATTTTGCAGGTGGAAGAATGATGCAGTCGTTGAC
>JACMQX010000084.1 GCA_014376765.1 Ramlibacter sp.
CGCTTCCGGCATATCCTGGTCGACGAATTTCAGGACACCAACGACCTGCAATACAAATGGCTGAAGCTGATGGCCGGTCAGAACGGCGCCGTGTTTGCGGTCGGCGACGATGACCAGAGCATCTATGCCTTTCGCGGCGCGCGCGTGGGCAACATGGCTGACTTTGTGCGCGAGTTTCAAGTCCGCCACCAGATCAAGCTCGAAGAAAACTACCGCAGCGGCAGCAACATCCTTGACTCGGCCAATGAGCTGATCAGCCACAACAAAACGCGCCTGGGCAAGAACCTGCGCACGGCCCAGGGCCCGGGCGAGCCGGTGCGGGTGTATGAGTCGACCAGCGACTTTGCTGAAGCCAACTGGATGGTGGAAGAAATGCGCGAGCTGGTCCGCGGCGGTGCAGCGCGCAAGGAAATCGCGGTGCTCTACCGCAGCAATGCGCAAAGCCGGGTAATTGAAACCGCGCTCTTCAATGCGGCCATGCCGTACCGTGTTTATGGCGGCCTGCGGTTTTTCGAGCGGGCTGAAATCAAGCATGCGCTGGCCTACCTGCGCCTGCTGGAGAACCCGCATGACGACACCAGCTTCCTGCGGGTGGTCAATTTCCCGCCGCGCGGCATAGGCGCTCGCAGCCTGGAGCAGTTGCAGGACGCCGCCAAATCGGCGGGATGCTCCTTGCACGACGCAGTGAGCATCGTCACCGGCAAGGCCGGCACCAACATCACTGCCTTTGTCGCCAAGCTCGATGTGCTGCGTGAGCAGACCGCCGGCATGACGCTGCGCGACATCATTGACCTGGTGATGCAACACAGCGGCCTGATCGAGCACTACAAGGCCGAGCGCGAAGGCGCAGACCGTGTGGAGAATCTGGAAGAACTGGTCAATGCCGCTGAAAGTTTCGTTTCGCAGGAAGGCTTTGGCCGCGACGCGGTGGCCTTGCCGGTGGATGAGCATGGCACGCCGGTGCTGTCGCAGTCACCGCTTTCCCAATCGCCTGCGAGCCAAGGCATTGACCCGTCGATCCCGGTCGAGACGGTGGAGTTGGCCGAGACCCTGGCCCCCGATACAGAAACCGGTGAGACCTTATCTCCACTGGCCGCCTTTTTAACGCACGCTGCGCTGGAGTCCGGCGACAACCAGGCGCAGGCCGGCCAGGACGCTGTTCAGCTCATGACGGTGCACTCGGCCAAGGGGCTGGAGTTTGACTGCGTATTCATCACCGGCATGGAAGAGGGCCTGTTCCCACACGAAAACTCCATGAGCGACCATGAGGGCCTGGAGGAAGAACGCCGCCTGATGTACGTGGCCATCACCCGCGCGCGCAAGCGCCTGTACCTGAGCCATTCGCAGACGCGCATGCTGCACGGCCAGACGCGCTACAACCTGAAGAGCCGCTTTTTTGACGAGCTGCCCGAGAGCGCGATGAAGTGGATCACGCCGAAGAATCAGGGGTTCGGAGGCAACAAGGGGTCGGGCTTTGGTTCGGGTTACGGGTCCGGGCAATATGGTGGCGGCAGTGGCGGCGCTCGCCCGGCCTGGGGCAACAGCAGCCTGGGCACCACTGACACATTCAAGAGCCCCCCGGTACCGCAGCAGAAGTCAGAGCCTGCGCACGGGTTGAAAGCGGGGATGAAGGTCTTCCACAACAAGTTCGGCGAGGGCAAGGTCCTGACGCTGGAAGGCACCGGCGACGATGCACGCGCCCAGATCGCCTTCGCGCGCCACGGCACCAAATGGCTCGCGTTGTCGGTGGCCAAGCTCACGCCGATATAGACAAGGACGCCCCCCGTCCGGCCTTCGGCAGCTCCTGCCACTGGGGGGCGATGCAGTGGCCGGGCGAAGCCGGTTCCACGCATTCACGAACTGGCTCGAGGCCAGTAGCCTACCGAATCGGCATGTTCCGCGCGGGGTGCGCCTCCGCCGGCTTTTCTTCCATGTAGCCATTGCCGTCCTTCACGCCCTTGCGCCCAAGTATTTGCCAGGCTGTGCGCTGATCCACCAGACGGGCGAGGAATTCGAGTTCTTCGTCGGTGTGGTTTATGGCGGTGGCCGGTGTCAGCATGCGCCCGTCCTTGGCCTCCACCTCGCCCCAGAAGGACTGGTGATAGTCCGAGCGGCTCACCGCTTTGTCGATGCCGGCACTCAAGTCCACGGTGCCGTAGCAGTTGCAGAAATAACCGCGCCCGCCCTGGCTCTCGAACACCTCGGTGTACACGCCCGTGCCGCGAATACCGGCCGTGATGGTGGGCGTGATGATGGCGCGCGACAAACCCTTGCCCCAGACACTGGCAACGCCGCCGGTGATGATCCGCAACACACTCACCGCAAAAATCGTAGGCCCGCGTTCCACCGTCAGGCGCGAATTTTGCCGCACCTGGAACGATGAGTTGCCAATCACGAAGATCAGGTTCGAGCCGGGCCCGGTCTGGATCTGGTCGCCCGTCATGATGGTCTGCTGCGCCGTGATGCGCTGGCCATTGACCAGCGTATCGCCCTGCATTTCCACAATATTGCTGCGCTGCTGCGCCACTGCGGCGCCAAAGCCGCCCATGGCTGTCCATGCGGCAGCCGCCTGCAAAAAGCTGCGGCGCTGGAACCACAGCACTTCGTCCTCGGTGCGGCCTTGCAGGGTATGTTGGGTCATTCAGTTTCTCCAGGTGTCAGACGGGTGTCGAAGGGGTGTCGGGTACAGGTGAGGGGAGTTCTTGCGTGAAGCTGTCACGAAAGGTGAAGTAAATTGAGGTCGAGAACATCGCAGCCAGTCCCAGGACGACCGGCAGCACAAAAGGCATGGCCGCCTGCGGGCTGCCGGCCAGGGCAATGCCCATGCTCAGCGGCAGCGACACCAGCAGCATCACGCCGGCCCAGCCCAGGCCGAACAGGGCCAGCGCCTTCCAGTTGCGCAGGCACGCCACGATGCTGAAGAACAGGCTCTTGACCGGGCTGATGCCATGAAAGTGCACCAACGCCGGCGCGTGCCAGAACAGCATGGACACCGGCAGGTACATCAGCATGGACGGGGCAATGAGCATCAACTGCGCTTCGGGCGTGAGCACATCGGTCTTGGGGGTGCCGGCTGAGAACAGCATGGACAGCGCCATCACGCACACGCAGGCCAGCGCGTGGAGCAGGCCCAGGATGACCATGGACTTGAGCCGCTCGCGCCCGGCGCGAAAGGCGCTGATCAGCACGATGGGCATGGGAAAGCGGCCACTGGAGGCCTCGCCCGCCGCCACCATCAGGCCCAGCCGGGCAGCCGGCTCGATCATCAATGCCAGCACGATGCCGACCACGGGAAGCAGCAAGGCCAGCGACGCCGCTGACGAGTACATGAAAAACAGCGAAGCCATCGCCAGTGGCTGCCTGAAAAAAGTTTTGATACCGAGCTTGACCCATAGGAAGCCAGTACGCGCGGAAACGATGTTTAGTTTCATTGAAGGTCATGCTGGCAGTCGGGCGGCGCCCGCTGCGATTGAAAAATTGGGCGCACGCAACGACATGACGCCGGGTTCTGTGCAAAAGTTAACGCCCATCGAGGCTCACAGGGTACCCCACCCGCTGGCGCAATACCCGCTCGAAGTGCGTGGGGTCATGGGGGGTGAGCATGGACGCTTCGCGCGGCAGATAAAAGTCCCACAGGCGCGAGATCCAGAAGCGCAGGGCGCCGGCCCGCAGCATGGCGGGCAGCAGTTGCCGCTCCTGCGGCGTGAACGGCCGCTCGCGGGCATAGGCGGCCAGCAGGGCCTGTGCCCGCGGCGCGTCATGCGCGCCGGTGGCCAGGTCAACGCACCAGTCGTTCAGGCAGACACCCAGGTCAAACAACCAGGTGTCCACGCCGGCAAAGTAGAAATCAAAGAAGCCGGTGAGCGTCTCGCCGTCAAACATCACGTTGTCGCGAAACAGGTCTGCATGCACTGGCCCGCGCGGCAGGGCTTCGTAGGCCGAGGAAGCGGCCACGTGGTTCTGGTAGGCCAGCTCCCCGGCCAGCAGCGCGGCCTGAGGTGGCGTGAGAAAAGGCAACACCACCGGCACGGTCTGGTTCCACCAGGGCAGGCCGCGCAGGTTGGGCTGGCTGCGCTTGTAGTCGCGCCCGGCCAGGTGCATGCGGGCCAGCATCGCACCCACGGCCGCGCAGTGGGCGGGCGCCGGGGCGAGCTGGCTCTTGCCGCGCAGCTTGTTCACCACGGCTGCAGGCTTGCCAGACAGTTTGTGCAGGATGTCGCCCGCTTTGTCGGCGGCCGGGTCGGGCACGGGGATGCCGCGCAGCGCCAGGTGCTTCATCAGGTGCAGGTAGAAGGGCAGCTGCTCAAAACTCAGACGCTCGAACACGGTAAGCACATACTCGCCGCCCTCTGTGGTGGCAAAGTAGTTGGTGTTTTCAATACCGCCCTCAATGCCGCGCAGTGCGGTGTGCTCGCCCAGGTCCAGCCGGCGCAGCAGGGCGCGCGCGTCTTCTTCAGGGACTTCAGTGAAAACGGCCATCGTCGGCGATCCGGGTGGTCTTGTTGTTGTGGGTGGTCGGCAGGGTGAAAAGGCTCAGAAGCTCAGCACATTCCAGACCCGCTGGCCTGGCGCGGCCGAGAGCGCATCGCGGCTGAGGGCCCTGCTGCGCGGGCCATCGGCGGGCACGATTTCGTAGCTGGGCACGGACGCCTTGGGGCTGACGGTGATGCTTTGCGCCTGGCCGCCGTAGTGCACTTCTTCCACCACGGTCCCGTTGTCCTCCAGCCGGATGCGCTCGATGCGTTGTTCCGGGCGGCCTGTGGTGGTGGTTCCTGCCAGAGAAGCACCGGTGGTGGCAGCCGCCGTACCCCGGGCAGCAGGTGCCGCAGCCGGTGTGCTGGCGCGCACGGCCGGTGCCGAAACAGGGGAGGGTGCAGGTGCAGGTGCAGGTGCAGAGGTACCGGGCGCCTGCTGCGACAGGTCGGGCGGCGGGGGCGCCAGCTGCGCCGCGGCAGCACCATAGCCGGCCAGAAAGCACACAGCGACCAGAAAGGAAAACTTGGACGACATCATCACCAGATTGTAGGGGCGACCCCTGGGCCAGTTACGTAGCGGGAGGGCGGTGGAGGGTGCCTGCCGCAGTGAGGTAAAAGAGGAGCGCGCAGCGCGGGGGACACGAACGAAGGCAGGCCACCGCCGCCGCCCTCCCGCGGGGCAGAAACCAATAAGGGTGACCTTCAAACACCCGCGAGCCCCAGTGCACAATCCTTCCATGAGTGATGAAACTGCCAACCCCACCGATACCCCGCCCGCCGCTGCCAAAACCCTGCTGCTGGTAGATGGCTCCAGCTACCTGTACCGCGCCTTTCACGCCATGCCCGACCTGCGCGCCGTGCCCGACGACCCCACAAGCCCGGCCACGGGCGCGATACGGGGCATGATCAACATGATGCAAAAGCTGCGCAAGGACGTGCGGGCTGACTACGCCGTCTGCGTGTTCGATGCCAAGGGCCCGACCTTTCGCGACGCGCTCTTTCCCGAATACAAGGCCAACCGCTCGCCCATGCCGCCCGAGCTGCGCTCGCAGATCGAGCCCATCCACGAAGTCGTCAAGCTGCTGGGCTGGAAGGTGCTGGACGTGCCCGGCGTGGAGGCCGACGACGTGATCGGCACGCTCGCCCACACCGCCTCGCAGCAGGGCATTACCTGCATCATCTCCAGCGGCGACAAGGACCTGAGCCAGCTGGTCAATGAGCACATCACCGTCATCGACACGATGAACGGCAGGCGGCGCGATGTGGCGGGCGTGACCGCCGAGTTCGGTGTGCCGCCGTCTCTGATGCTGGACTATCAGACGCTGGTCGGTGATCAAGTCGACAACGTCCCCGGCGTGCCCAAAGTCGGCCCCAAGACAGCCGTCAAATGGCTTCTGGAATACGGCTCGCTGGAGGCCCTGGTAGTCCGCGCCGGAGAAATAAAAGGCGTGGCCGGCGACAACCTCCGCAACGCCCTCGACTGGCTGCCGAAGGGCCGCGAACTTCTCACCATCAAGACCGACTGCGACCTGACCAGCTACATCGAAGGCCTGCCCTCCCTGGAGGCCGTCACCATTGGCGGCCAGGACACCGAGGCCATCAAGGTCTTCAGCGAGAAGTACGGCTTCAAGGGCCTGGTCAAGTCGCTGCAGCTGCATGACGTGCCGCCCGAGCTGATCGGGGAGCACAAGGGCAAGCGCGGCGGTGGCGGCACGCCGGGCCTGTTTGACGAGCCTGATCTTTCAGGCACCACGCAGGCCACCAACCTGCAGTACGACACCATCCTCACCTGGCCGATGTTTGACGACTGGCTGGCCCGCGTGCAGGCCGCCGACCTGGTGGCGGTGGACACGGAAACCACCTCGCTGGACGAGATGCGCGCCGAGATCGTGGGCATCAGCTTCAGCGTCAAGCCGGGTGAGGCGGGGTACATCCCGCTGCGCCACGCCGGGCCCGACGCGCCAGAGCAGTTGCCGTTTGACGAGGTGCTGGCCAAACTCAAGCCCTGGCTGGAAGACGGCAGCCAGAAGAAGCTGGGCCAGCACATCAAATACGACCGCCACGTTTTCGCCAATCACGGCGTCGAAGTGCAGGGCTATGCGCACGACACCATGCTGCAAAGCTATGTGCTGGAAGTGCACAAGCCCCACGGCCTGGCCAGCCTGGCCGAGCGGCACCTGGGGCGCAGCGGCATTGACTATGAAGACATCTGCGGCAAGGGTGCGCACCAGATCCCCTTCAGCCAGGTGGACGTTGCCAAGGCGGCCGAATATTCATGTGAAGACTCCGACCAGACGCTGGACGTTCACCTCGCGCTGTGGCCGCGCCTGCAGGCCGACGAGAAACTCATGTCCATCTACCAGCTGGAGATGGACAGCAGCGAATCGCTCTACCGCATCGAGCGCACCGGCGTGCTGATTGATGCGCCGATGCTGGCCAGACAAAGCGCCGAGCTGGGCCTGCGCATCATGGAGCTGGAGCGCCAGGCCCATGAGCTGGCGGGCCAGCCTTTCAACCTGGGCAGCCCCAAGCAGATCGGCGATATTTTCTTCACCAAGCTGGCCTTGCCGGTGATCAAGAAAACCGCAACCGGCGCGCCCAGCACCGATGAAGAAGTGCTGGAAAAGCTGGCCGAAGACTACCCGCTGCCTGCCAAGATCCTGGAGCACCGGGGCCTGTCCAAGCTCAAAGGCACTTACACCGACAAGCTGGCGCAACTGGCGCACCCGCGCACGGGCAGGGTGCACACCCACTACGCGCAGGCGGTGGCGGTCACGGGCCGGCTGTCGAGCAACGACCCCAACCTGCAGAACATCCCGGTGAAAACGGCTGAGGGGCGCCGCGTGCGCGAGGCCTTTGTGGCGCCTGCCGGCCACCTGATCGCCAGCGCCGACTACAGCCAGATCGAGCTGCGCATCATGGCGCACCTGAGCGGCGACGAAGCGCTGCTGCGCGCCTTCAAGGAAGGCATGGACGTGCACCGCGCCACAGCGGCCGAAGTGTTTGGCGTTGCGCCCGGCGAGGTCTCCAGCGAACAGCGCCGCTATGCCAAAGTGATCAACTTCGGCCTCATCTACGGCATGAGCAGCTTTGGCCTGGCGCGCAACCTGGGCATAGAAACCAGGGCTGCGGCTGCCTACATCGACCGCTACTTCCAGCGCTACCCCGGCGTGCGCAACTACATGGACGAAACGCGTGCCTCGGCCAAGGAAAAAGGCTATGTCGAAACGGTCTTCGGCCGCAGGCTGTATTTGCCCGAGATCAATTCACCGAACGGTCCACGCCGTAGTGGCGCCGAGCGGGCCGCCATCAACGCGCCCATGCAGGGCACGGCGGCCGACCTGATCAAGCTCAGCATGAATAAAGTGCAGGAGGTGCTGGATGCAGAAAAACGCGGCACCCGCATGATCATGCAGGTGCATGACGAACTGGTGTTTGAGGTGCCTGAGGGCGAAGTGGAGTGGATGCGCAGCGAGATCCCGCGCCTCATGGCCGGAGTGGCTGAACTGAAGGCGCCGCTGCTGGCGGAAGTGGGCGTGGGCCTGAACTGGGACGAGGCGCATTGAAGCGGCACTGACATGACCCTCTTTGCCATCATCATCGCGACCCTGGCTGCCGGCATCGGCAGCGTGTGGCTGGCCGCGTTGCTCGGCTTTGCCATGCTCGCGCGCTACACCCAGCACCTGCTCAGCCTGGCCGCTGGCGCCTTGCTGGCCACGGCCTTCATGCACCTGTTGCCCGAGGCGTTTGAGAGCCAGGCCGGGCCGAAGGCGCTATTTGGCACCCTGCTGGTCGGTCTGGTGTTTTTCTTTTTGCTGGACAAGGCCGAGTTGTGGCACCACGGCCATGAGCATCACCATCACGAGCCCGTTGCAGGCGATCCGGACAGCCATCACACCGCGCACGATCCTGCCGCGCACGGTCACGCCGGGCCGCACCACCACAGCCATGAGCCAGGCCACGGCCACCACGGCCCGGCGCGCGGCGGCAGCTGGGCGATCCTCACCGGCGACAGCGTTCACTGCTTTGGCGACGGTATCCTGATTGCTTCAGCCTTCATGGCCGACATGCGCTTGGGCGTAGTGGCTGCGCTGGCGGTACTGGCTCATGAAATACCGCACCATATGGGCGACCTGGTGGTGTTGCGTCAGAGCTCGACCAACCGGCGCGTGGCATTGCTCAAGGTGTCACTGGCGGGTGCGGTGACCACGCTGGGCGGTGTGCTGGGGTTCTGGCTGGTGGCGCAGCTGGAGTCCTGGCTGCCCTACTTCCTGGTGGTGGCCTCCAGCAGCTTTATCTATGTGGCGCTGGCGGACCTGATCCCGCAACTGCAGCGGCGCCTGTCACTGCGCGAGACCTTCGCGCAGATTGGCTGGTTGCTGGTCGGGATTGGCCTGGTCACCGCGGTGAGCAGCCTGGCTCACGTGCACTGAAGCCAGGCCGGCGGTTTAACGGGTCGAGTAACCCGTCACGCGCCACCTGCCGTCAGGCTCACGCACGGTGGTGACGATCTCTTCCATGGGTTCCTTGCCCGGAAACTGGCTCACATACAGGACAGAGACATAAGCACCGGCCGGCTGACCAGCCAGTTCGGTCCTGAAGATGATCTCGCCCACCTTGCGTTCCTTTGCCGCGCCGAGAATGCCGCGCGTCTTGGGCACGTTGTCCATCCAGGTGCCCAGCGGCACGTTGGTACGGAACACGCGGCTGGACTGGTCCCAGGCCTCGCCCCACATGCCGCGGTCCAGCTGGGTGAGCCAGGCCAGCGCGGCGGCCTGGCCTGCGGCCTCGTTGGCGGCAACCGTCCTGTCGTCAAGCGTGGCGGGGGCGGGTCCGGCAGGTGCGTTGGTTTGCGCCACCGCACAGGCACTGGCAAAGCCAAGCGAGAGGGCAACAAGGGTAGAGCTGAGTTTCATTCGATCTTTCAGAAAGCAAAATATGAAGGTACCGGCGCGCAGTCTAAAGCACGCCAGTCCTTCATACGGGGTGAGAGGCAAACGGGCAAACCGGCTGGATGGAACGGAGCCTTCCAGCGGCCGGCAGGCTTACTGGCGGTTGGGATTATTGGGCCGGCTGTCAAAGCGATTTGGCACACCGTCGCCGTCGCGGTCACGCTGGCCACGCACCCAGTGGCCCGGCCGTTTGACCCAACGTTCGCCTCGCTGCTCCCACACCGGTTGGTTGTAGGCGTAGCCGGGGCGGGCGCGCACGTAATGGCCTCTCATCCAGACATACTGGCGGCCACGCCACGCCCAGTTGCCAGGAACCCAGACCATGCCGCGGCGGGCCGCAGGCGCTGCCTCGCTACGTGGCGGGGGCGGTGCCACCTGCACATATACCGTGGCCGCGCTCGCCTGGGTTGATACTGCTGCCCCAAGTGACGCCAACGCCAGGGACGCCGCAATGATGCTGGTCTTGAACATGGTGAGTTCTCCTTTGTTGTGAGTGAACCCATCGTGCCCCCCAGGCGTAAAGACCGCATACGTACTACGCGAATTCTTGTGAAGCTCTGTATCAGGCGCTTTGTCCTACGTCAGTTTGAGCCGCCGTTCAGGCTTTTTGTTAGCTCGGGCACAGTCGCCAGTGGTCAGGGCAGCCCGCCAATCGAAGACCGGGATTTGTCTTTAAACTTGGACGGTGACTACTTCCCAATCTCCTTCCCGCTCCCTCCACCTGGCCGGTGCCACCAACTTCCGCGACCTCGGTGGCTACGCAGGCCATGGCGGGCGCCTGGTGCGCTGGCGGCGCCTGTTTCGCTCCGACCATCTGGCCGCCCTGACTGCGCAGGACCAGCACGTGCTGCGCGAGCTGCAAGTGCTGCGGGTGTGTGACTTTCGGGGCGTGCAGGAACGCAGCACGGCGGCCTGCATCATTGAAGGCGCGCAGGTCCATTCGCTGCCCATTGAGCCCACCATTGTGCAGCGCCTGTCCAGCATGCTGCAGGCCGGCTACAAGCCCGGCGAGGCCGAGGTGGTGGCCCTCATGCAGGAAACCTACCGCAATTTTGTGCGCGAGAACACGCCGCGCTTTGCAGACCTGTTCGGGCATTTGCTGGTGTCTGACGCGCCACTTGTGTTTCATTGCACCGCCGGCAAGGACCGCACCGGCTTTGCCGCCGCCTTGATCCTGCACGCGCTGGGTGTACCGCGTGATGTGATCCTGCACGACTACCTGCTCACCAACGAGCTGCTCGCGCCAGGGCCTGCCAGCCACAAAGTGCCCCCAGAAATCGCGGCCGTGCTGTTTCGGGTGCAGGAGCCGTTTCTGGCCGCTGCGCTGCACGCAGTGGACGAAGACCACGGCAGCCTGGACGGCTACCTCACATCAGCGCTGGGCGTGGGGCCCGCGCAACGGGCGCAGCTGTCGGCTATGTACCTGCAGCCCGCGAGTCAAAGCTGAAGAGGAAGGTCGCGCCTTCATTCACTGCCGACTCGGCAAGGATGAAGCCGCCATGGCGCAGCAGGATGCGGCAGACCGTTGCCAGGCCAATACCGCTGCCGTCGTACTCGCTCACGTTGTTCAGCCGGTGGAACGGCTTGAACATGTGGCCGGCATGGGCCATGTCAAAGCCCACCCCGTTGTCGCTAACAAACAAAACTGCAGCATCACCCTCGCCGCGTGCACCAAACTCGATGCGGGCCTGTGGATTCTTGCGGCTGTACTTCCAGGCATTGCCCAGCAGGTTGTCCAGGACGATGCGGGCCATGCGTCTGTCACCACGCGCCAGCAAGCCGGGCTGCACCTGAGTCTGGACCACGCGCTCGGGCTCGCGGCTGGCCTGGTTGTCAAACCATTCCTGCGCCATGGCGGACAGGTCGATGTCGCTCAGCTCCAGTTTGTAGCGGCTGACCTGGGCCAGCGACAGCAGCGCCGAGATCAGCTCATGCATGCGGCCCACGTTGGTCCGGATGCGCTCGAACATGCGGTTTTCTTCGGCGTCCATGCGGCTGCCCATACGCCGCAACAGCAGCGCCGCAAAGCCGTCAATGCTCGACAGGGGCGCCTTGAGGTCGTGCGACACCGAGTACGAGAACGACTCCATCTCGGCATTGCTGGCCTGCAATTTGACCGTCCGGTCCTTCACGCGCTGCTCCAGCGTTTCATGCAGGCGCTGGATCTCCCGGTCGCGGCGCAGCCGCACCAGCTCGGCGTTGGTGCGGCTGGCAAAAATGCTGAACAGCGCGTCCCGGTCCTCTGACGGCGGCTGGGGCGAACGCCAGGCTGCACTGAGCATGCCGATGGGTGTGCCGTCCGCGTCGCGCAGCGCGACGCCGGTGAAGGCGCGGAAGTTGCCTTCACTCAGCAGCCGGTCCTGCGGGAACAGCTCCACGGCCTCGTCGGGGTAGTTGCACAGGCCGGTATGCTCCTGCGCGTCGGCGCATGGCGTGCCTTCAACCGGCTCATCCGTGGCGGGCATCTGGATGCCGTCCTGCAGCAGGGCCAGCGATTGCAGGCGGCTCTCGCCGGTGAGCTCGCCAACCATCACGAGGTCGGCATCCAGCGCCGTAGCCAGGTGCCCGACCAGCGACACGAAAAATCGTTCACCGGTTTCGCCGGCGACGCCGCGCGCCAGTTCCAGCAACTGGCCTTCGCGGCGCTTTTGCTCGGTGATGTTGATGGTCGAGCTGAGCACGCAGGGCTCCCCGCCAATCTCCACGATCACGGCCCACAGCCGGCAGTGCACCAGGTAGCCCTGACGGTGACGCATCTGCGTTTCAAAAGCCAGCACCTGGCCATTGGTGCGCAGCTTCTCGATGAAGCTCTCGCGTTCGCTGGCGTTCAGCCAGGCGGCTGCGTCCAGCGAGGTGCGGCCCAGCAATTCCTCGGCTGTGTAGCCCTGCACGGTGTCCTCGGCGGAATTGACGGCCAGGAAGGTGCCGTCTGACGCCCGCGTGATGGTCATGTTCAGCGGGCTGAAATTAAAGGCCTTGGCAAACAGTTCCTGCGACTGGCGGGCTTCCTCCCGCGCGCGGACTTCCGCGCTCACATCGGTGATGTTGGACACCACGATCTGGCCCGGCCCGGTGCCTTCCAGTTCACTGGCGATCAGGGCGTCAAACTGGCTGCCGTCCTTGCGCCGGCCCCGGGTGCTGAAGTTGCTGATGCGGCCTTCGGCCTTGAGCTGGGTGGTAAAGGCGCCGCGCTCGTCGGGGCTGTACCACAGGTCCTCATCGCTGCTGCGGCCGATCATCTCGCTGCGCTCCCAGCCGTAGAGCCGCTCGAAGGCGGGGTTGACGTCCAATACCATTGTGTCGTCGACCGACTGCACGATGATGGCCACGGGGCTGTTGCGGAAGATGCGGGCAAAGCGGTCTTCCGACAGGCGAAGATTGTTCTCGGCCCGCTCGCGCCGGCCCAGTTCAGTGCGTTGCTCGACAAGAGCCTGGCGCACGATGCCGCGGGCCGCATGCACGCCCACCGCAACCACCGACAGCACCACCACATGCGCCAGCCAGAAACGCAGACCAACCGAGAAATTGGCGGGACCCAGCCGTCCGGCTGCCTCGGCCCAGGTCAGCCCGCCCAGCGCGACCACGCTGCAAAGCACGGCGGCAATGAGTGCCTTGCGGTGCAACATCATCCCCGCGGCCGTGATGGCGGCGGCATACCCAATGACGGCTGCGCTGCGCACCGAGCCGAACAGCAGGATGGCGACCGAGGTGTAGGCAATGACCGTGAAAACCAGCAGGTTGCTCACCAGGTATATCCTGCCCCGCTGCAACTGCCAGTGGCTGTAAATCATCATGACAAGCAGCACGGCCAGCGGGCTGCTGTGCAGCGCATTGGTGCCTTGCCACATCGACATCGACAGCAACACCGGCAGGCCAAACAGCAGGACCAGGAGCATGGGGTTGAGCACCCTGGCGTAGCGCCCTTCAAAGAGCGTGTCGGTGAACGACATGGGCGTTGTCTCCGGCACGGACGCCAGGGGGCGTGTGTCAGGGCTTTGTGCCATGCCGTCCCCGTTTGTTGCTCTGCCTCTTGGTACTTCCATGGCTTATGGTAGCGCGCGGCCTCAACCCTTGGCCATGGGCCGCGACGCGTCGCGGCACCACTCGCTCCAGCTGCCCGCATACAGGGCCGGCAAGCCCAACCCGGCGATCTGCATGGCCAGCACATTGGGCACCGCGCTCACGCCGCTGCCGCAGTGGTGAACCACACCAGCGGGGTCGCGCCCGGCCAGCAGCGCTTCAAACTCGGCCTTGAGCTGCGCGGCCGGCTTGAATTTGCCGTCCGGCCCCATGTTCTGGGCGAAGGGGCGGTTGAGCGCGCCAGGAATATGCCCGGCCACCGGGTCCAGCGGCTCGACCTCGCCCCTGAAGCGGGGACCGGCGCGGGCATCTATCAACGTCCGGGACGGATCGTCCAGGCTCTTGAGGACATCGCCCGTGGTAGCGAGTTTGACCAGCGGCAGGCCGGGCTCGAAATTGGTCTGGAAGTGCGACACCTCCGCGTTGTCAGTGAGGCCGCCTGCGGCCTGCCAGGCCTGTAGCCCGCCGTCGAGTACGGCCACTGCATCATGCCCGGCCCATTTAAGCATCCACCATAGCCGGCCGCAGTAGTTGGCGCCCTGGCGGTCATAAACAACGGCCTGCATGTCATTGGCAAAGCCCACGCTGGACAGCCAGGTGGAAAATTTCTCGAGGCTGGGCAGGGGGTGGCGGCCGCCTGAAGCTGCGCCCGCCGGTGTGTGATAGCGGCCCTGCGCATCCGGCAGCCCCTTGTCGCTCAGGTGCGTGTCCAGGTTGGCATACACCGCGCCCGGGATGTGGGCCTCGCGGTAGTGCTGCTCGCCGGCGGTGGGGGCCATCAGGTCAAAGCTGCAGTCAAACACCAGGTGGCGCGCGCTGCCTGCATGCAGGGCCAGCAGTTGTTCTGTAGAAATCAGGGTGGTGTACATGTCAGTGCTCCTCGGCAGGTGAATCGGGCGCGGCGCGTTCGCGCAGCACGGTGGCGGCAATACCACTGGCAATCACCAGGCCCATACCGGCCCAGATCATGGGCGACATCAAATCGCCAAACAGCAGGACGCCATAGACGGCGGCAAACACAATGCCCGAGTATTGCAAATTGGCAACGACCAGCGTGGCCGCGTTGCTGTAAGCCCGCGTCATGCACAACTGGCCCAGCGAGGCCAGAACGCCGATCGGCAGCATCCACAACGCCTGCTTCCATAAAAACGGCGAAACACCGGCCACCAGCATGCCCAGCGCGCCGGCAACGACGGTGCCCGCAGCAAAGTAAAAAACCGTACGGGTTTCAGGCTCGCCGGCCCTGGCCAGCGCCATGACCTGCATGTAGGCAAAGGCGGCGCCAATGCCCGAGAGCAGGCCTACGATGCCTGCGAAGGCCTGGTCCTGTTCCACGGTCGGCTGCAGGATCATCAACACACCGGCAAAGCCGCCCAGCACGGTCAGCACCAGCGGGCCCTGAGCCAATGGCCCGGTGCCAGGTTTGGTTGGGTTCCAGGCCATCAGCGCACCGCCCACCAAAAAGGCGGCAATCCATACGCTGCTCATGTAGTTGAGTGTCATGGCCGTGGCCAGGGGCAGGTGCGCAATGGCGTAGAACCAGGCGCCCAGCGACAGCACGCCAATGGAGCTGCGCCAGACATGCATGCCAAACACCGGCGTTGCCAGGCTCACGCCGCGCGAGCGCGCCAGGCCCCACATGAACACCATCCCGATGACGCCGCGCCAGAACACCAGCTCGGCACTGTTGAACGAGTCGGAGGCGATCTTCACGCACACGCCCATCGTGGCAAAGATGAACGAGGCCAACACCATCCACAGCGCTTGCATCAGCGGGGCAAGGCCTTCCGGTACCACTCGTGGAAGTGCTGCATGCCGTCTTCCATCGGGCTCTGGTAGGGCCCGTATTCGTTGTCGCCGCGTTGCATCAGCGCCTTGCGGCCTGCGTCCATGCGCAGGGCAATTTCATCGTCCTCCACACAGGTTTCCATGTAAGCGGCCTGCTGGGAATCGACGAACTCACGCTCGAACGCAGCAATTTCTTCGGGGTAGAAAAACTCCACCATGTTCATCGTCTTTTGCGGGCCCATGGGGTGCAGCGTGGAGACGGTGAGCACATGCGGGTACCACTCGACCATGATGTGCGGGTAGTAAGTCAGCCAGATCGCGCCGTACTTGGGCGGCTCGTTGTGGCGGTATTGCAGCAGCGCTTCCTGCCAGCGCTGGTAAGCCGGGCTGCCGGCCTTGCCCAGGCGGTTGGCCACGCCCACGGTCTGAACCGAGTACTGGTCCTTGAACTCCCAGCGCAGGTCCGCGCAGGTCACAAAGCTGCCAAGGCCGGGGTGGAAGGGGCCGACGTGGTAGTCCTCCAGGTAGACCTCGATGAAGGTCTTCCAGTTGTAGTTGCACTCGTGCATTTCCACCCGGTCCAGCACATAGCCGGAGAAGTCGAGGTCAGCGCGCGGGCCCATGTGGGCCAGGTCTGCCGCCACATCGCGCCCGCCTGCAGCCTTCTCGAACAGCAGGCCGTTCCAGGATTGGAGCGGATAGTTGTTGAGGTTCAGGCACGGGTCCTGCGCAAAATGCGGCGCCCCCAAAAGCTGGCCACTGGTGTTGTAAGTCCAGCGGTGCAGGGGGCAGACGATGTTGCCGCCCGATTGGCCCGCGCCCGAGGTACCCTGGCCCGTACCCGACCCCGCCAGCGAGCCGCGCCCCTTGAGGATCACCGCCTGGCGGTGGCGGCACACGTTGGAGATCAGCTCGACGCCGGCCGGCGTGCGCACCAGCGCGCGGCCCCCGCCCTCCTGCTGGAGGGTATGGAAGTCGCCCACCTGGGGCACTGACAATTCATGCCCCACATAGCGGGGCCCACCCTGGAAGATGGCTTGCATTTCACGCTGGAACAGCGCGTTATCGAAGTAGCTTGAAACTGGTAGTTGGCTTGCGGCCTGCTGCAGTTGAAGACTTAAATCAGACATGTAGACCTGACCTAGAGACTCCCCCTATGAAGGGGCAGGTTAGACGCTTCATCCGGGAAGGACTGGCGCGGGATTCGGGGGGTTCCGGCGCACCGGAAAGAGGGTTGGATTGTACCCTCTGGGTCAGTACGCAATTAGTTCAGGGTACGTTGCCTCGAACTTCAAGACCCGCAAGCACGCTTATGCGGCGCGGCGCCTAAAATCGGGGTTTTATCCCACGCAGTCCACGATGCCGCTTCCCACCGCCAAGGTCACCGCAAGCTCCGCCACCGGCACGCCGGCCGACCGCGTACCCGCCAGTTACGAAGCCGCCTTGCAGGAACTCGAGCAGCTGGTGAGCCATATCGAGTCGGGCCAGATGCCGCTGGAGCAACTGCTTACCGGTTACCAGCGCGGCGCCGAGTTGCTGGGCTTTTGCCGCGAGCGGCTGCAAGCCGTTGAAGGCCAGATCAAAGTGCTCGACGACGGGGTGCTCAAGCCGTGGACACAAGAGTGACATTCCAGCTGAATGAATGGAGCGCGGTCAGGCTCGCGCAGGTCGAGCATGCGCTGCAGCAGTGGATTGCCCAGGACGCTCCCGCCGGCCTGGGTGAGGCTATGCGTTATGCGGTGCTGGATGGCGGCAAGCGGCTGCGCCCCCTGCTGGTCCTGGCCGCCTGCGAAGCGGTGGGCGGGCATGCAGAGGCCGCCTTGCGCGCTGCCTGCGCGGTAGAACTGACCCACGCCTATTCCCTGGTCCATGACGACATGCCCTGTATGGACAACGACATCCTGCGCCGCGGCAAGCCCACCGTGCATGTGCGCTTTGGCGAGGCACTGGCCCTGCTGGCAGGCGATGCGTTGCAGGCCCTGGCCTTTGAACTGCTCACGCCCTGTGACCCCAGCGTCCCTGCCACCACCCAGGCCACGCTGTGCCGGCTGCTGGCCCGCGCTGCGGGCTACGAAGGCATGGCCGGCGGGCAGGCGATTGATCTGGCCAGCATCGGCCGCGCGCTCACTGAAGACGAACTTCGCCGGATGCACCGCCTGAAGACTGGCGCGTTGCTGCATGCCAGTGTGGCCATGGGCGCGGCGTGCGGCACGGCCGACGCCGGCGTGCAGGCCGCCCTCACGACCTACGGCGCAGCGCTGGGCCTGGCCTTCCAGGTGGTGGACGACATTCTTGACGTGACGACCGACTCCGCCACGCTGGGCAAGACGGCGGGCAAAGACGCCGCCAATGACAAACCGACCTACGTCTCGCTGCTGGGCCTTGGGCCCTCACAAGCGTACGCTGCAAATTTGCTGGCGCAGGCGCTGGGCGCGCTGGAGGCCAGCGGACTGCCGGCAGGCCGTACCCATGCGCTGCGTGCGCTGGCCGACATGGTCGTGAACAGGGACAAATGAACAATGACGACGCTGCTTGAAACCATCCACCAGCCGGCTGACCTGCGCAAACTCTCGCGCGCCGACCTGAAAATCGTCGCAGCCGAGTTGCGCGCCTACTTGCTGGACACCGTGTCCCGCACCGGCGGCCACCTGAGCTCCAACCTGGGAACGGTGGAACTCACCGTGGCGCTGCACTTTGTCTTCAACACGCCCTATGACCGCCTGGTCTGGGACGTGGGCCACCAGACCTACCCCCACAAGATCCTCACCGGACGGCGCGAGCGCATGGCCACTCTGCGCCAGCTGGGCGGCCTCTCGGGCTTTCCGCAGCGTGCCGAAAGCGAGTTCGACACCTTTGGTACAGCGCACTCGTCCACCAGCATCTCGGCCGCGCTGGGCATGTTGCTGGCGGCCCGGCACAAGGGCGAAAACCGCCACGCGGTCGCCATCATTGGCGACGGCGCGATGACGGCCGGCATGGCCTTTGAGGCGCTGAACAACGCGGGCGTGTCCGACTCCAACCTGCTGGTGATCCTGAACGACAACGACATGAGCATCAGCCCGCCGGTGGGCGCGCTCAACCGCTACCTGGCCCAGCTCATGAGCGGGCAGTTTTATTCGGCAGCCAAGAATGCCGGCAAGACGGTGCTCAAGGTTGCGCCGCCGCTATTCGAACTGGCCAAGCGGTTCGAGCAGCAGGCCAAAGGCATGGTGGTGCCCGCCACGCTGTTCGAGAAATTCGGCTTCAACTACATCGGCCCGATTGACGGGCACGACCTGGACTCATTGATCCCGACGCTGGAAAACATCAAGCAGCTCAAGGGTCCGCAGTTCCTTCATGTGGTTACCAAAAAAGGCCAGGGCTACAAGCTGGCCGAGGCCGACCCGATTGCCTACCACGGCCCGGGCAAGTTCGACCCGGCTGTCGGCATCCTGGCGCCCACCACCCCGGCCAGGCAGACCTTCACCCAGGTGTTTGGCCAGTGGCTGTGCGACATGGCCGCCAAAGACGAGCGGCTCGTCGCCATCACGCCCGCCATGCGCGAAGGCTCGGGCATGGTCGAGTTCGAGCGGCGCTTCCCCGCGCGTTTTTACGACGTTGGCATTGCAGAGCAGCATGCCGTCACCTTTGCCGGCGGCCTGGCCTGCGAGGGGCTCAAGCCCGTCGTTGCGATTTACTCGACGTTTTTGCAGCGGGCCTATGACCAGCTCATCCATGACGTGGCCTTGCAGAACCTGCCGGTCGTGTTTGCCCTCGACCGCGCGGGACTGGTGGGCGCTGACGGCGCCACACATGCCGGCGCCTACGACATTCCCTTCCTGCGCTGCGTGCCCAACATGAGCATCGCCTGCCCGTCAGACGAGCTGGAATGCCGGCAGTTGCTGACCACCGCGTTTGAACAGAACCACCCGGTGGCCGTGCGTTACCCGCGCGGCGCAGGCGCGGGCATGGCCACTGGCACTGCGCTCGAGGCCTTGCCATTTGGCAAGGGCGTGGTGCGGCGCGAAGGCAAGGGCGTGGCGATTCTCGCCTTTGGTACCTTGTTGCACCCCGCCATGCAGGCGGCCGTAAAACTCAACGCCACCGTAGTGGACATGCGCTGGGCCAAGCCGCTGGACACTGCGCTGCTGCTGGACGTGGCAGCCCGGCATGAGGCACTGGTGACGCTGGAGGAGGGGGCCGTCATGGGCGGCGCCGGCAGTGCCGTGGGTGAGGCGCTGCAGGCTGCGGGCGTGATGAAACCCACGCTGCAACTGGGCCTGCCAGACCGCTTCATCGAGCATGGCGACCCGGCCCGGCTGTTGGCCATGCAAGGCCTCGATGCTGCGGGGATTGAGCAATCGATCGCCAGCCGCTTTGCCGCGCTGGTGGAACACTCGCGGCCTGCGCTCAAGGTCGTTGGCTGAAGGCTTTTATTTTTGTGGTTTCCCCAATGAAATTGAGGGTTTTATCGCGCGGGTTAGCCCTAATGACCTAGTGTCAAGCCGAACCATAGACTCCAGCGGTTCAATACCGTAAATCACAAGGAGAACAACTCATGGATCGTCGTTCAATCATCAGGAACACCGGTATCGCCGGCGTACTTGCCGCAGGCATCGCGCCTGCCGTACATGCCCAGGCCGCCGTCCGTTGGCGCCTGGCCTCCAGCTTCCCCAAGGCGCTTGACACCATCTTTGGCGCGGCCGACACGTTCGCCAAAAAAGTAAACGACATGAGCGGCGGCAAGTTCGTCATCACCACCCATGCGGCTGGTGAACTGATGCCCGCCTTCGGCGTGGTCGACGGCGTCCAGCAGGGCACGGTCGAAGTCGCCCACACGGCTCCTTATTACTTTTTCGGCAAAGACGAATGCTTCGCGCTCGGTTGCGCCATTCCCTTTGGCCTGAACAGCCGCCAGATGACCGCGTGGATGTATGACGGCAATGGCATGAAGCTCATGCGTGAGTTCTATGCCAAGTACAACATCGTCAACTTCCCCGGTGGCAACACGGGCTGCCAGATGGGCGGCTGGTACCGCAAGGAGATCAAGTCGGCCAAGGACATCAAGGGCCTGAAGATGCGCATTGGCGGCTTTGCCGGCAAGGTGCTCGAGCGCATGGGCGGCGTGCCGCAAAACATCCCCGGCGGCGAGATCTATCAGGCGCTTGAAAAAGGCACGATCGACGCAGCCGAGTGGGTTGGCCCCTATGACGACCAGAAGCTGGGCTTCAACAAGGTGGCGCCGTACTACTACTACCCCGGCTGGTGGGAGGGTGGCCCCGAGCTGGACTTCTTCGTCAACGACAAGGCGCTTGCTGCACTGTCGCCCGAGAACCGCGCGATCGTTGAGTGTGCCGCAGCCTTTGCACACACCGAAATGCAGGCCAAGTACGACTCGAAAAACCCCAACGCGCTCAAGCAACTGGTCGGCAACAATACCAAGGTCCTGCCCTTTTCCAAGGACATCCTGGACCTGGCCTTCAAGGAGGCAATGGGCCTGTATGAAGAGCTCAATAACAAGAATCCGTTGTGGAAGAAAATCTACGCTGACTACGCTGCGTTCCGCAAGGACCAGAATTTGTGGTTCCGTTTCACGGAAGCCCGGTTCGACGGCTTCATGCAGTCGCAGAAACTTTGACGCCCCCCGAAGCGCGCTAACGCGCGCCTCCCCCCACTGGGGGGCAATGCAGTGGACCGGCAAAGCCGGCTCCACGCATTCACCAACAATAAAGCCCCGCAACGCGGGGCTTTATTACGTCTGCGCGAGGCGAAGTCGTCAGGCCAGTGCTTGCAGTTTCGGCCCCAGGCTGAGTTTGGCGAACGCCGCCAGCACGCGCTTGTCGGCCGCATGAAACACATACGAACCCCGGCCACCAGAACGCACCACCAGCCGCGGCACCACCAGCCAGGTGAGGTAGGGCACATAAATGAACTTGGCCTGCGTCACGTCCGCCAGCTTCACTTCCTTGGCGATGAACCAGGTCTGGCGGATGGTGGTGCCATCGATGCTGGTACGGCTGCGCAGGATCCAGTAGTAGCTCACTGCAATGAAAACTGCCAGCATGGCCACGAACAGTAAGGTGGAGCTGGGCCATTGGGCCAACTCGATATTCGGTGCCGCACGAATGGCCCAGAACAGCAGGCAGCCGATCAGGACGCTGGCCTGCAGTTTGAGCTGAAGCGGAAAGGCCGGGCCCTCCGCCACGATCGGAGCCGGGTCGCTCAGATAGGCGGCGTAAGGGCTGTAGCGTTGCTCCATGCTTACTACTTCGTCGCCGACGCGGGTGCGGCGGGCATCAGGTCGGCTGCGGGGTCACGAACTGGCGGGAGGTCATTCGCTACACCCGGTGCGGCTTTGCCACCCCCGGCCGCCGCATCGCTCTTGGCAGCGTCCTTGAACAGGTCGTCCACCATTTTCTGGTCGTCCGTCCCATTGCCGCCGGCCTCTTGCGCCGGCATGTCAATCTGCACCTTGTCGACGTCAATCTTGACTTCCTTGTCCAGGAAGATGGTCACTGTCTGCGGCACAAAGATCACGATCACCACCAGCACCAGCTGCAACAGCACGAAGGGAATGGCGCCCAGGTAAATATCCCGCGACTCGACTTTTCTGGGAATCCCGCCCTCCTTGAACAGCGTGTCGGCAATGCCGCGCAGGTAAAACAGCGCAAAGCCAAAGGGCGGATGCATGAAGCTGGTTTGCATGTTGACGCACAGCAGCACGCCAAACCAGATCATGTTGATGCCCATCTTCTCGGCCACCGGGCCGAGCATGGGCAGGATGATGAAGGCGATCTCGAAAAAGTCGAGGAAGAAGGCCAGGAAGAAGATGAAGATATTGACGACGATCAGGAAGCCGATCTGGCCGCCCGGCAGGTTCGACAGCATGTGCTCGATCCAGATGCCACCGTCCACGCCCTGGAACACCAGGGAAAAGACCCGTGAGCCGATCAGGATGAACACCACCATCGCGGTGATGCGCATGGTGCCGGTCATGGCTTCCTTGATCAGCGCCCAGGTCAGGCGGCGGTGGATGGCAGCCAGGATTAAAGCGCCGACTGCGCCCATGGCGCCGGCCTCGGTCGGTGTGGCGATCGCGGTGTTGATGCCCGGCAGGCCGCCCATGGTGCCCAGCACAGCAAAAATCAGGATGGCCGATGGGATGATGCCGCGCAGGCACTTGGCCCACAGCGCCCAGCCGTTGAGCGTGCGCGCCTCAGCCGGAACGCCCGGCAGGTAACTGGGCCGAAAACGGGTGAGCAGGAAGGTATAGAGCGCAAAAATCAGCACCTGCAGGATCGAAGGGCCCCAGGCGCCTTTGTACATGTCGCCCACCGAGCGGCCCAGCTGGTCAGCCAGCACCACCAGCACGAGCGAGGGCGGCACCAGTTGCGTGATGGTCCCCGAGGCGGCCAGCACGCCGGTGGCATAACGCATGTTGTAGCCGTAGCGCATCATCACCGGCAGGGAGATCATGGCCATGGCGATCACCTGGCCGGCCACAGTGCCGGTCACGGCGCCAAGGATGAATCCGACGATGATGACCGAGTAGCCCAGGCCCCCGCGCACCGGGCCGAAGAGCTGGCCCATGGAGTCGAGCATGTCCTCGGCCAGGCCGCACTTTTCAAGAATCGTCCCCATCAGCGTGAAGAAAGGGATGGCCAGCAAGGTGTCGTTCGACAGGATGCCGAACACATTGAGTGGCAGGTTGGCCATGAAGGCCGCCGGGAACCAGCCAGCCTCAATCGCGATAAAGCCGCACAGCAAGCCCAGAGCGGACAGCGAGAACGCGACCGGAAAGCCGATCAGCATGATGAAAATCAACCCCGCAAACATGAGCGGAGCAAAGTTTTGCATGCTCATTGGAGCGGCCTTTCGTAGTGGACTTCCATGTCGTAGGTGTGCGTGAGCCACCCGATGCGCTTGATGATTTCTGACAGGCCCTGAAGCAGCATGAGCGTGAAGCCCATCGGCAGCATGAGCATGGCCGGCCAGCGGATCAGGCCACCGGCGTTGCTGGACATCTCGTGGGAGTTGAACATGCTCACGAACAGCGGGAAAGAGAAGTACAACATCACGGCCATGACCGGCATGAGGAAGAAGATGAGGCCGAACAGGTCGATCAGCACCCGTGCCCGGCTGGACAGCAGGCCGTAGATCACGTCGACCCGCACATGCTCATTGACCCGCAGCACGTGCGCGGCGCCCAGCATCACGCAGCCGGCAAACAGGTACCACTGGATTTCAAGAAAGCCGTTGGAGCTGTAGTCAAACGAGTAACGCACAACGGCGTTGGTAAAGCTGATGAGGCAGGACAGCAGGACTGCCCACTTTGCCAAGCCGCCGAACCTGTCGGTGATCCAGTCGATCAGATGCGACAAGGACAATAAAGCTTTCATGGCGTCTCCGGGAAGGTTTGGGATGCGTTGAATAATTGTGTGAGGTTACACAAGAAATGTTGTGCCTCATCATGCAGTCGAAGATTCTAATCGGCCGACTATAGGAGTCTTGCCGCCAGGACCATGACGGTGTTATCCCGCAGTCTCTCCAGAGGCGCCGCCGGTTGTCAGTTGGCAGTCAGCCGACTTGCAGGCCGTGCCCCGCGCCCATGGTTCCGATGACCGCGGCCTGATCAAAGCCGCCCCTGGCAAAGCAGGCCAGCACCGACGCCACGGAACCCGGCGCGCAAGACACCAGCAAACCGCCGCTGGTTTGCGGATCAGTCAGCAGCGCCTTGTGTTCCGGGCTGATGCTGGCGGGAAGTTCAACATCAGCGCCGTAGCTGGCCCAGTTGCGCCCTGAAGCCCCCGTCACCATGCCCTGCGCCGCAAGCTCCAGCACGCCCGGCAACAGCGGCACCTGGGCCAGCGCTATGTTCATCCGCAAGCTTGCGCCGCGCGCCAGTTCCAGGCCGTGGCCCAGCAGGCCAAAGCCGGTGACATCAGTGAGCGCATGCACGCCGTCCATCTGCGCCAATTCAATGCCGGGCCGGTTCAGCTGCGTGGTGATGGCCACCATGCGTGCATAGCCGTCTGCGTCCAGCGCCTCTTTTTTCAGCGCGGCAGACAGCACGCCCACACCCAGCGGCTTGCCAAGGACGAGCACATCGCCCTCTTGCGCGGCCGAGTTGCGCTTCACGCGCGAGGGGTGCACCAGGCCGAGCACCACCAGGCCGTAGATGGGCTCGACCGAATCGATGGTGTGGCCGCCCGCGATCGGGATGCCGGCGCTTGCGCACAGGTCCTGCCCGCCGCGCAGGATCGCGCCAATCGTCTCCAGCGGCAGCACGTTGACCGGCATGCCCACGATGGCCAGGGCCATGATGGGTGTGCCGCCCATGGCGTAGACGTCGCTGATGGCGTTGGTGGCGGCGATGCGGCCAAAGTCATACGGGTCGTCGACGATGGGCATGAAGAAGTCAGTGGTGGCTATCAGCGCCTGGTGCTCGTTCAGCAGGTAGACGGCCGCGTCGTCGGCCGTTTCGAGGCCCACCAGCAATTCCTTGGGCAGTGGCAGGGCGCTTGTGTTTTTCAATATCTGGCTGAGCACGCCCGGCGCGATCTTGCAGCCGCAGCCGCCGCCGTGGGAAAGGGATGTCAAACGGGGCGCAAGGGCAGCTGAAGAGGACGCTGAAGGGCCCTGCGCCGCAGCCGATGTTGGTGATGGTAGGGACATGGCTCAATAATACGTACATGCCCTCCGTCACGCCCCTGGCCACGCCCGCCTCCATCGATTCGCCCGGTATGCGCCATGCGGGACGCGAGTTGCTGTCGCTTGCCCTGATGGACGCGCGCAACCACACGCTGCACCTGCTGGCTGCGTGGGAAGAGGCGCTGGCAGGCGGCCAGTTCAAGCTCACCCCCATGCCGGAAATGGAGCCGCACATGTGGCTGGGCGGACATATTGGCTGGTTTGCCGAATACTGGACCGGCCGCAACACGCAGCGCGCCCTGGGCCGCGGCTGCCCCGGCGAGCCCACCCGCCTGGCCTCGATCGAGCCGCGCGCAGACGGCTGGTGGAACCCTGGCCTGGTGCCCCATGCCAGGCGCTGGGATGCAGGCATGCCCGACTCCGCCGCCACTCGCGCCTGGTTGCTTGAAACACTGGAGAGCACGCTGGAGCTGCTTGAAAAAACCCGCGAGGACGACGACCCGCTGTACTTCTACCGCCTCGCCCTGTTTCATGAAGACCAGCGCGGCGAACAGCTGGTGGTGATGGCGCAGACCTTGGGCCTGCCCCTCAAACTCGACATGCCCGGCGGCATGCAGGCGCGCGAGCCGCTGCTGGTGCCCGCCGGCCGCTGGACGCTGGGCTCACCCCGCGGCGGCTTCGTGCTTGACAACGAGCAGTGGGCGCATGAGGTGGAGGTGCCCGAGTTTGAAATCGACGCGCACCCGGTGAGCTGGTCGCAGTACATGGAGTTTGTCGAAGACGGCGGCTACGACCGCGAGCCCCTCTGGCAAGCCCAGGGCTGGGACTGGCTGCAGGAGAAAGCAGCAGGCGAGGGACGGCGCGGGCCGCGTTATGTGGAACAGATCGGCGGCGCTGGTGGTGCGGTTCTGCAAACCCGCTTTGGCCGCGACACGCGGATGGCCGGCGCGCAGCCCGCCATGCACATGAGCTGGTGGGAAGCCGACGCCTGGTGCCGCTGGGCGGGCCGCCGCCTGCCCGCGGAAGTGGAGTGGGACATGGCGGTGCACACAGCAGGGCGCCGGGGCTTTCGCTGGGGCGATGTGCATGAATGGACCGCCACCACCTTCAGGCCCTGGCCTGGTTTTGCAGCGGGCCCCTGGGCTGCTTATTCGCAGCCATGGTTCGGCTTGACCAAGGTGTTGCGCGGTGCGTCGTTTGCCACGCGCGCCCGCATGAAGAACCCCGGGCAGCGTGGCTTTGCACTGCCGTGGCGCGACGATCTCTTCGTCGGCTTCAGGTCCTGCGCGGCTTGAGATTTCCTGCCCCCTGTTCCAGAGGGAAAGGAAACAAGAGTACGGCCTCTCCCAAAGGGAGAGGGGACAATCCCCCTCCCTTACCATCCACCTCATGAATACGTTCACCGAAAGCGCGGCCACAGCGCTGGCTCTCGTCACCTCCCTGGACCCCACGCTCCTGGCCATCGTCGGCCGTTCGCTCGGCGTGAGCGCGTCTGCCTGCCTGGCGGCTTGCGGGCTCGGGCTGTTGCTGGGTGCCTGGTTGGGTGTGGCGCGCTTTGCCGGCCGGGATGCGGTGCTCACCGTGCTGAACACCTTGCTGGCGCTGCCCTCGGTCGTGGTCGGCCTGCTGGTTTATCTGCTGCTATCGCGCTCCGGGCCGCTGGGCTCATGGGGCTGGCTGTTCAGCTTCAAGGCCATGGTGCTGGCCCAGGCCATCCTGGTGCTGCCCATGGTGACGGCCCTGACCCGGCAGGCAGTTGAAGACGCAGAGCGGGCCCATGGCGAGCAGTTGCAGTCGCTTGGCGCGGCGCCATTCATGCGCAGCCTGCTGCTGGCCTGGGACGAACGCTATGCGCTGCTGACGGTGCTCATCGCCGCGTTCGGCCGTGCTGTGTCCGAGGTGGGTGCGGTGATGATTGTGGGCGGCAATATCGACGGCTTCACGCGCGTGATGACCACCGCCATTGCGCTCGAAACCACCAAGGGTGACCTGCCCTTGGCGCTGGCTTTGGGCCTGGTGCTGCTGCTGGTGGTGTTGCTTTTGAACGCAGCGATCTCGCTGGTGCGGCGTTGGCGCGAGCGGGTGGACGGCAGCGTCTCGCAGGCGACGCGGGGGTTGGTGGCATGAGCGGGCGTCAGCCAGTTTTTGAACTCTCCCGCGCCGGCGTTCGCTTTGGCACGGTACAGGCGCTGGTGGACGCCAGCGTGCGGGTGGTGCCCGGCGAGCGGCTGGCGCTGGTAGGCGCCAACGGCAGCGGCAAGAGCACGCTGCTGCGGCTGCTGCACGGCCTGCTGGCGGCCAGCAGCGGCAGCGTGACACGCGACGGCCTGCTGCGCCAGGCGATGTTGTTCCAGCGTCCGCACATGCTGCGGACCTCTGCCCAAAACAACGTTGCGTTAGGCCTGTGGCTGGCCGGCCAGCGCTGGCGCGAAGCACGCATGCAAGCGCTGCAGGCACTGGCGCGCGTGGGCCTGCAGGACGTGGCCGCGCGCAACGGCCGCACCCTCTCGGGCGGCCAGCAGCAGCGGTTGGCCTTGGCGCGTGCCTGGGCACTGCGGCCCGACGTGCTGCTGCTGGATGAACCGACGGCCAGCCTCGACCCGCACGCCAAGCGGGAGGTGGAAGCGCTGATGGCGCAGTTTGCCGAGTCACCACACGCCAACGCAGTGCCTGGCTCCCTCTCCCCCTGGGAGAGGGCTGGGGTGAGGGCACGCGCGCCCACCCCCCACCCCACCCCCCACCCCACCCCCCTCACCATGGTCTTCAGCAGCCACAACCTCGGCCAGGTGAAACGCCTGGCCAGCCGCGTGATCTACCTTGAGCAGGGCCACATCGTGGCCGACCTGCCGGTCCACGATTTTTTCAACGGCCCGCTGCCCGAGGCCGCCCGTCTTTTTGTTAAAGGAGAAGCTCTGTGACACCCCCCCGCTGGGCCCTGTGCCTCGTTCTTTGCGCTGCCGCATTGGCCGCGCCAGCCCAAACCATCGTGATGGCCTCCACCACGTCCACCGAGCAGTCCGGCCTGTTTACGTATCTGCTGCCCGAGTTCAGGAAGGCCAGCGGTATCGACATCAAAGTCGTTGCCGTCGGTACTGGCCAGGCGCTGGACATGGGCCGGCGCGGTGACGCCGATGTGCTCTTCGTGCACGACCAGCCGGCAGAAGAAAAGATGGTTGCTGAAGGTGAAGTGCTCAAACGCTACCCCGTCATGTACAACGACTTTGTGCTGGTGGGCCCTGCGCCTGATCCGGCCAGGGCCAAAGGACGCGACATTGTTGAGGCGCTTAAAAAACTTGCTGCCACCAACGCGCCCTTCATCTCGCGCGGCGACAAGAGCGGCACGCACGCGGCTGAATTGCGCTATTGGGCGCAGGCGGGCCTGGCAGGCGCGACAGGCACGGGATACAAGGCCTGCGGTTGTGGCATGGGGCCGGCGCTGAACATCGGCTCGTCCTCCAGTGCCTATGTGCTGACGGATCGCGGCACCTGGCTGAACTTCAAGAACCGGGGCGACCTGGTGGTGCTGGTGGAGGGCGACAACCGGCTGTTCAACCAGTACGGCGTGATGGTGGTCAACCCGGCGCGGCACCCGCAGACCAAGGTGGCCGAGGCGCAAAAATTTGTTGACTGGGTGATCTCGCCTGCGGGGCAAAGTGTGATTGCAGGCTACAAGATTGCCGGCGAGCAGCTGTTCTTTTCGAACGCCGGTACGGGCAAGTGAAGTGATTTGCTCCCTCTCCCTGCGGGAGAGTGAATAAAAGTACGATCTTTCCTTGAAGGAGAGGTGACAAGAGGAATCAGTCCAGAATCGCCACGCCCTTCACCTGCGCATACACAACCAACCCTGGCGCCAGCCGCAAGGCATCGGCTGACCTGCGCGTCACGCGCGCCAGCAAGCGCGCATCGCCCGCGTCCAGCGCCACCATGACCTGGCCGGGGCTGTCGTCTGACAGGGCCACCACCGTCGCAGCAAAGATGTTGAGGATGCTGGTGCCCTCCTGCCGCGCCAGGGTAAGGCTCACATCCCGGGCCTGCATGCGCAGGCGCACGGCAGTGCCGGCGGGGCGTTCGAGCCCCTGGTTGGGCAGGAGGATCGTGCCGCCAGCAAACGCCAGGCTGCTCAACTGGTAGGCCGGGTCATGGCTGTGCACCGTTGCGGCCACCACGGCGCCGGCTGTGTCGCCGCGGGCCAGGGGCAGGTCAAGGCGGGTCATCAAATCTTGCGCATCGCCCGTGGCCTGCACGCGGCCTGCCGCCAGCAGGACCAGGTGGTCAGCCAGCCGCGCGACTTCATCGGGCGCGTGGCTCACGTAGAGCATCGGCAGGTCCAACTCGCTGTGCAGGCGCTCCAGGTAGGGCAGGATCTCGGCCTTGCGCTGCGCATCCAGGGCAGCCAGGGGTTCGTCCAGCAGCAACAGGTGCGGGCTTGTGGCCAGGGCCTGCGCGATGCCGGCGCGTTGGCGCTCGCCGCCTGAGAGCGTGGCGGGTTTGCGATCCATGAGGTGGCCGATGCCCAGCATCTCGACAGCCCGCTCCACTGACACCCGGCGCTGAGCTTCAGGCACGCGCGAGAGGCCGAACTCGATGTTGCGGCGAACGTTCAGGTGCGCGAAGAGGGCTGCGTCCTGGAACACATAACCCAGCGCGCGCTGGTGCGTGGGCAAAAACACGCCACGGGCATCGTCTTGCCACAGTTCGCCGTTGATGCAGACGCGGGCGTGCGTTGCTTTTTGAAGGCCCGCGACCGCGCGTAACAACGTGGTTTTGCCACAACCCGAGGCGCCGAAGAGGGCGGTGACGCCACGGCCGGGCAGAGCCAGATCGACATCCAGCGTGAAATCTGCATAAGCCACTTTCAGCCGGACCTGAAGGCCGCTCACTTGCGCGCCCCCGTCGGGTTGAGCAGGTACAGCGCCAGCAGCACCACAAAAGAAAACACCACCATGCCCGCTGCCATCCAGTGGGCCTGCGCGTATTCAAGCGCTTCCACGTGGTCGTAGATTTGCACCGACATCACACGCGTTTTGCCGGGAATGTTGCCGCCAATCATCAGCACCACGCCAAACTCGCCCACGGTGTGCGCAAACCCCATCACCGTGGCGGTGAGGTAACCGGGGCGCGCCAGTGGCAGCACCACATGAAAAAACGTGTCCAGCGGCGAGGCGCGCAAGGTTGCCGCTGTCTCCAGCGGGCGCGGCCCCAGCGCCTCAAACGCGTTCTGGATGGGCTGCACCACAAAGGGAAGCGAGTACAAGACCGAGCCCACCACCAGGCCCGCAAAGCTGAATGGCAACAGGCCCAGGCCGATGGATTGCGTCAGCTGCCCGATCGGACCTTGCGGCCCCATCGACACCAGCAGATAAAAGCCCAGCACCGAAGGCGGCAGCACCAGGGGCAACGCCACCAGCGCGCCGGCCGGGCCCTTCCACCAGGAGCGGGTGCGTGCCAGCCACCAGGCCAGCGGTGTGCCGATGATGAGGAGGATCAGCGTCGTCAACCCCGCCAGCCGCAGCGTCAGTGCAATCGCATTCCAGGCGGTGTCAGCTTGCATGAGGGCGGGGTGGCGAGGAAGGGTGCGTCAGAGTTCGTAGCCAAACGAGCGTATCACCGCGCGGGCAGTGTCGGACTTGAGGTATGCCATAAAGGCGGCCGCCGCCTTGCTGTCTTTGCCTTTGGCCAGCAGCACCGCGTCTTGCCGCAGCGGGCTGTACAAGGTGGCCGGGACGATCCAGGCAGAGCCGCTTTTAATCTTGCCGCCCTCAAAGACCTGCGACAGCGCGACAAAACCAAGTTCGGCATTGCCGGTAGCGACAAAATTGAATGCCTGACCAATGCTCTCGCCCTGAACGAGCTTGGGTTCCAGCGCTGCCCACACTCCGAGCCTCGTCATGGCCTCCACAGCGGCCTCACCATAAGGCGCCAGCTTGGGCGCCGCGATGGCAATGTGCTTGAAGTTGCCGCGCTTGAGCACCTCACCCTTGTCGTCAACAAAGCCCGGCGTGGCCGACCACAAGGCCAGCTTGCCAATCGCGTAGGTTACGCGGCTGCCCGGCACGGTGGCGCCTTCCTTCTCCAGCTTGAGTGGCGTCTCGTCATCGGCCGAAAGAAAAACTTCAAACGGCGCACCGCTCTTGATCTGCGCGTAGAACTTGCCCGTTGCGCCAAACGACAGCGCCGCCGTGTGGCCTGTATCTTTTTCAAAGCTGGCGGCGATGACCTTCACCGGCGCGGTGAAGTTGGCGGCGACTGCGACCTGCACGACGTCGGCGTGTGCGTTGGCGCCCAGCAAGAGCAGCGCCATGGACACGAATCTGGCCAGCGTTCTGGTGGTCGATATTCGCTTCATGAGGAGAACACTTTCGCTATTCATTTGTAGAATAGCGAAAGTCTAGCATCCGCGGTTCGAGGTTGCCGGCTACAGCGCAAAATGCCGGGATGAGCAAAGAAAAAACCACAGCACCTGTCACCAGCCCACCGCGCACCAGGATACCGCGCGCCCGCCCGGCAGTGTCCTACGAAGGCGCGCTGGGTCACGCCTTCAGCGACAAGCGCATCGAGATCCTGCGCCTGACGGGTGCCTGCGGTTCTATCTCCCAGGCCGCACGCGATGCCGGCGTGAGCTACAAGGCCGCCTGGCAGGCCATTGACACGCTGACCAACCTGGCAGGCGTGGCCCTGGTCGAGCGAGCGGTAGGCGGCGCGGGCGGCGGCGGCGCGAGCCTGACGCCTGCCGGTGTGCAATTGCTGCACGCAGCCGACCAGGTGGAGGCTGCGCGGCGCAAAGTGCTCAAGGCGTTACAAAGCGGCGCTTCGGCGCCGGGCCGCCCGGTGGCCTTGGGCGTGGCGCAATTGTCGATCCGGACCAGCATGCGCAACCAATTGCCCTGCATCGTCCTGGCGCTGGAAGGAAGCGACCAGATCGTGCGGGTGAGGCTTCAGCTTCCTGAGGGTGCGGTGCTGGTGTCCCGCATCACACGCGAAAGCGCAGAGCTGCTCGGGTTGCAACCAGGCCTGCCGGTGCTGGCCTTGTGCAAGGCGACTGCGTTGAAGGTGGAACGCGCGCCGGCGGCCGCAATCAGGCGCGCGGCGGGCGTGAACATGCTGCAAGGCCGCGCCAGCCGCATTTCGCGCGGGGACAGTGGCGATGAAATTGCACTGGAGGTGGGGCCGGGCCTTCAGCTGGTGGGCTTTGCCGCTGCGGGGAGCGGGCTGCGTGTGGGGTCCAGGGTGCTGGCGCGGGTGGAGGAGTCTGCTGTTGTTGTTGCACTTGCGGGATAAGGCTTACCAGAATATGGGCCTTGCGCGGAAAAAGGGTCAGGCTGTCGAGTTCATCCGCATGGACACGCCGAAGGCAACACAAATGCCATCGGTCAACTGACAGATGAACCTTCAAGCACATCAAGCTACTGGCAGCCGCGCTGCTGCTCGCCGCATCCACTGCTGGCCACGCCACCACCTATC
>JACMQX010000011.1 GCA_014376765.1 Ramlibacter sp.
CCGGGAGCCGGCGCCCACAGCCCCTTTGAAAAACTGATTTCAAAACTAGGAGCCATCCGATGAACTCTCCCGTGATGCTGGGCCTGAACCTCAATGCCCCCGCCTTCGTCAAGAACGCCAACCTGATCGCCTGGGTTGCCGACATGGCGGCCCTGTGCAAGCCGGACACCATCTACTGGTGCGATGGCAGCGACGAGGAATACGAGCGCCTGTGCGCACAGCTGGTCGCCGCCGGCACCTTCAAGAAGCTGGACCCGGTCAAGCGCCCCAATTCCTACCTGGCTTGCTCGGACCCTGATGATGTGGCCCGTGTTGAAGACCGCACCTTCATCTGCTCCGCCAGGAAGGAAGAGGCCGGCCCGACCAACAACTGGACCGACCCGGCCGAGATGCGCGCCACCCTGCACCCGCTGTTTGACGGCAGCATGAAGGGCCGCACCATGTACGTGGTGCCTTTTTCCATGGGCCCGCTGGGCTCGCCGATTGCGCACATCGGCATTGAGCTGTCTGACAGCCCCTATGTGGCGGTCAACATGAAGATCATGACCCGTATGGGCAAGGCCGTGTATGACGTGCTGGGCGTGGACGGCGAGTATGTGCCCTGCGTGCACACCGTGGGCGCGCCCCTGGCAGCCGGCCAGGCTGACGTGAAGTGGCCTTGCAACAAGACCAAGTACATCGTCCACTACCCCGAGACGCGCGAGATCTGGAGCTTTGGCTCCGGCTACGGCGGCAACGCCCTGCTGGGCAAGAAGTGCTTTGCCTTGCGCATCGCCTCCGGCATGGGCAAGGCTGCAGCCGGCGGCGACGGGGGCAGCCCCGGCTGGCTGGCCGAGCACATGCTGATCCTGGGCGTGACCAATCCTGAAGGCCGCAAGTACCACGTGGCCGCTGCGTTCCCCAGCGCCTGCGGCAAGACCAACTTCGCCATGCTGATCCCCCCGGCAGGCTTTGACGGCTGGAAGGTCACCACCATTGGCGACGACATCGCCTGGATCAAGCCCCAGCCCGACGGCACCCTGCGCGCCATCAACCCGGAGGCAGGCTACTTCGGCGTGGCCCCTGGCACCAACACGCTGACCAACCCGAATTGCATGGCCAGCCTGGACAAGAACGTCATCTTCACCAACGTGGCCTTGACCGATGACGGCGACGTCTGGTGGGAAGGCATGGGCGATGCGCCGGCCCACGCGATTGACTGGCAAGGCAAGGACTGGACACCGCAGATCGCCAGGGAAACCGGCGCCAAGGCCGCCCACGCGAACGCACGATTCACGGTACCCGCCATCAATAACCCCGTGCTCGACCCCGCATGGGACGACCCGCGCGGCGTGGTGATTGATGCCTTCATGTTTGGCGGCCGCCGCTCGACCACCGTCCCGCTCGTGACGGAAGCGCGCAACTGGGTGGAGGGCGTGTACATGGCCGCCACCATGGGCTCCGAGACCACCGCTGCCGCAGCCGGACTGCAAGGCGTGGTGCGGCGCGACCCCTTCGCCATGCTGCCCTTCATTGGTTACAACATGAGCGACTACTTCCAGCACTGGCTCGATCTGGGCAAGAAGCTGGACGTGCCGGGCGCCCGCCTGCCGCGCATCTTCACCACCAACTGGTTCCGCAAGGGCGAAGACGGCAAGTTTGTCTGGCCTGGCTATGGCGAGAACATGCGCGTGCTCAAGTGGATGATTGATCGCATCGAAGGCAAGGTTGCCGGCAAGGACCATGTGTTTGGCGTCAGCCCCGCGTATGAAGAGATCACCTGGACCGGCATGGACTTCAGTGCCAGCCAGTTCAACACCGTGATCAGCATTGACAAGGCCGCCTGGCAGCAGGAACTGGGGCTTCACACCCAGCTGTTCAACCAGCTGCACTACCATCTGCCGGCCGAGCTGGAAGCAACCCGCGCACAGATCGAAAAGCGCCTGGCTGCCTGATAGCCGCCCGCCCGGAAAAAAGCCACCGTATACCGGTGGCTTTTTTCATGGAGCGCGCCCAGGCGCGCGCCGTTCAGTAGTAACCGTAGAAGCTGCGGCCCTGCAGTGACGAGCCCGTCACGAAGGGCATCTCGGACGGGTCGGCCACCATGCCGGTGACCGGGGCTGGTACGGCATGCTCTTCGCTGCGCGACAGCGCGGCTTGCAGGTCAGCCATCACGCGCGGGTCGCTCCGGGCGATGGACCACATGCGTTCGTCGGCGCGGGCCCGAGCAACGCGGCGCGACCAGGCGTCCAGCGACGCCGTGGTGCGCACTGCCAGGCGGCGGGCGGTGCCCGCAAAAAAGGCCAGCGCCGCAAAGGCGACGGCCCACAACATGATCCAGCCGGCAAGCAGGTGGCCGTCGGCCCAGGTGCTGACCACCTGGTCGGCCACCACCAACATGGCAGCAACGATGGCGGCGAGCAGCATGGCCGCAATGCTGCGGGTGCTGTCAAAGCCCCGTCGCAAAGACCTTGCCGCGCCAAGCGCGGACTCCACGCGGTCAACGCCGGGGTGGTTAGTACGAAAGCTGGGGTGAACAAAGCTGGTCATGGTGGGTTCCCTTCATCACACACCGAATTGGCGAAGCAGCCTTGGTGTGTGAAACAGATATTAGGGTTTACGCTTATATGATTCAACTTTATATTGGTGATGAATTACATTCACCCAAATGATGATTCCCAACTTCCGCACCTTCGACCTCAACCTGCTCAGGATCTTTGATGAGGTCATGGCCGAGCGCAGCCTGACGCGGGCGGCCCGCAACCTGTCCATGACCCAGCCGGCTGTCAGCAATGCGATGCGGCGCCTGCGTGAAACCCTGGGGGAAGACCTGCTCAAGCGCAGCGGGCAGGGCATTGAGCCTACTGCCCGTGCCCTGGCGCTGTGGCCCAGTGTGCGGGAGGCGCTGGGGCAGCTGCAGGAATCGCTGTCGCCCAGCGCCTTCGAGCCCGCTATCGCAACCTCCACCTTCGTGCTGACCATGGCCGATGCAACAGCCGCCGAGATCATCCCGGGCGTGGTCGGCATCATCGAGGAGGAGGCGCCGGGCGTGTCGATCCGGGTGGTGCCGCTCACCACCCGCGACCCCCGCCGGCTGCTTGATGAAGGCGCGGCGGACCTGGCGATTGGCTACTTCCCGGTCGTGCTGGCCGACCTCACGTCGCGCGAGCAAGGCGGCGGGACTGCGCCCTTCAACCATAAACGCATGTACGACGGCCAGTATGTCTGCGTGATGCGTAAAGACCACCCCATGGCCAGCGGCCCATTCACGCTGAACCGTTTCTGTTCAGCCCGCCATCTGCTGGTTAGCTTTTCCGGCCGCGCCTTCGGTTTTGTGGATGAGGCGCTGGTGTCATTGGGGCGCAAGCGGCGCGTGGTGCTGACGGTGAACCAGTTTTTCACGGCCGGGCGGGTGGTGGCGAACTCCAACCTGCTCACGGTGCTGCCGCGCCACTTCGTGCGCGTGACCGGCATCGCCGATGAACTGGTGCTGCGCGACATTCCGTTTGAAGTCCCGGTTGTGCATGTCGACGCGCTGTGGCACAGCAGGATGCAGCAGCAAAGTGCCCACCAGTGGCTGCGACGAACGGTTGCCCGCGCAGCCGAGCGAGCGTTTGCAGCAAGCTGATGGGTCTCGCCCACCTGTCATCCCGGACTTGACCCGGGATGACAGCCCGTAGGGCTCAAATGGCTCAAATGGGTGGGTGCCAATGCGCCTGAAAGGCGTCAGCCCACCACGCGCAGGACCTCTTCCCCGTAGGCTTCAAGCTTTTTCGCACCTAGCCCGCTTATGCCTTGCAGGTCGTGCAGGCTCTGCGGCGCGCGTTCGGCAATCGCGGCCAGGGTGGCGTCATGAAAAATCACATAGGCGGGCAGGTTGTGCTCGCGCGCAACCTCGCCGCGCCAGGCTTTGAGGGCAGCAAATCGTGCCTGGGCCGTGCCGCTCAAGGCCGCCACCGCAGGGGCGGGCGCCTTGTCTCGGCGCGACTTGCGTTCAGTCGGCATCGAGATGGATTCGCGCAGCCGCACCGTTATCTCGCCTTTGAGCACCGCGCGCGACAGCTCAGTCAGCTGAAGCGTATTGAAGGCCTGCGAGTTCACCGTTACCGCGCCAATCGCTATCAACTGCCGCAGCACGCCGCGCAATTGCGCCTCGCTGAATTCGGCGCCCACGCCAAAGGTACTGAGCGACTCGTGGTTGAACTGCGTCACTTTCTCGGTACGCTTGCCGCGCACGATGTCCATGATGTGCCCCGCGCCAAAGCTGATGCCGCTTTGCTGCTGCACGCGGTAGATGCACGACAGCAGCTTGCGCGCTGCATCGGTGCCGTCCCATATCTCGGGCGGACTCAAACAGTTGTCGCAGTTGCCGCATTTGAAGTCAGGGGTCTGGCCAAAGGCCTCACCAAAATAGGTGAGTAACCTTACCCGCCGGCAATCCGTCGCTTCGGCCAGACCCAGCAGCGCCTCCAGCTTGCCGCGCATGACCTGTTTGAATTCCTCGCCTGCCGGGCTCTCGTCAATCATGCGGCGTTGGTTCACCACGTCTTGCAAGCCGTAGGTCATCCACGCATTGGACGCATTGCCGTCGCGCCCCGCGCGCCCGGTCTCCTGGTAGTAGCCTTCAATGTTTTTGGGCATGTCCAGGTGCGCAACAAAGCGCACATCGGGCTTGTCGATGCCCATGCCGAAGGCGATCGTCGCCACCATCACGATGCCCTCGTCGCGCAGGAACCGGTCCTGGTTGGCCTGTCGCACGGCCGTGTCCAGCCCCGCGTGATAGGGCAGGGCGTTGATGCCCTCATTCGACAGCGTCTGCGCAATCTCCTCCACCCGCTTGCGCGACTGGCAATAAACAATGCCGGCGTCGCCTTCATGCTCACGCTTGATGAAGCGCAGCAGCTGGGCTGTCGCCTCCTTTTTTTCGACGATGGTGTAGCGGATGTTGGGCCGGTCAAAGCTGGAGACGAACTGCCGCGATTTTTCCAGCTGCAGGCGCTCCACGATGTCCGCCCGCGTCAGCGCATCGGCCGTGGCCGTGAGGGCCATGCGGGGCACACCGGCAAAGCGCTCGTGCAGCACGGTGAGCGCGCGGTATTCGGGCCGGAAGTCGTGACCCCACTGGCTCACGCAATGCGCCTCGTCAATCGCAAACAGGCTGAGCTGCCCGCGCTCATGCAGCGCGTCGAGCTGGGCCAGAAAGCGCGGCGTGGTGACGCGCTCGGGGGCCGCATACAGCAGCGTGATCTCGCCGCGCGCCAGCCGCCGCTCCACGCGCGAGGCCTCTTCGCCGCTCAGGGTGGAGTTGAGAAAGGCCGCCTCAACGCCCGCTTCATGCAACGCGCCGACCTGGTCATGCATCAGCGCGATCAGCGGCGAGATGACCACCGTGATGCCCTTGCCGGCCCGCTGCCGGGCAATGGCCGGTATCTGATAGCACAGGGACTTGCCGCCGCCGGTGGGCATCAGCACCAGCGCGTCGCCGCCGGCCGTCACATGGTCAATGATGTCTTGCTGGGGGCCGCGGAATTGCTGGTAGCCGAAGATTTCCTGGAGGATGGATTGGGGTGGCAGCACGGTGTCGGAAGGGGAGTCGTTGATGGGAGGGCCTGACATCTACTGATACATCAACTGCCTATTGTCTGGGGAAACTGCCGCCCCCATGTTTGCAACAGGGTGTGATTTCCCCGCCCGCCTAAAATCATGTCATGAAGCCAATCCAATACACCCGAGGCCAGGCCCTTCCCGCGATTCTGGCCAGTCGCATTGCCATCCTGGACGGCGCGATGGGCACGATGATCCAGCGATTCAAACTGACCGAGGCCGACTACCGGGGCCAGCGCTTTGCCGGACACCACAAGGACGTCAAGAACAACGGCGAGTTGCTCAGCCTCACCCGACCCGACGTGATCCGCGATATCCACGAGGCTTACCTTGCGGCGGGTGCCGACTTGATCGAGACCAACACCTTTGGCGCCAACACCGTTGCCCAGGACGACTACGACCTGGCCCCCTTTGCGCGCGAGATGAACCTGGAGTCCGCCCGCATCGCCCGCGCCTCCTGCGACAAGTTCAGCACGCCGGACCGGCCGCGCCTGGTCGCTGGCGCCCTGGGCCCCACGCCCAAAACCGCCAGCATCAGCCCTGATGTGAATGACCCCGGTGCACGCAATGTGAGCTTTGAGACTTTGCGCGCATCCTATTACGAGCAGGTCGAGGCGCTGGTGGAAGGCGGCAGCGACGTGCTGCTGCTGGAAACCATTTTTGACACACTGAACGCCAAGGCCGCCTTGTTTGCCGTTGAAGAGTACTTTGACAATTCCGGCGAGCGTTTGCCGCTCATCATCAGCGGCACGGTGACCGATGCTTCCGGCCGCATCCTGAGCGGCCAGACCGTCACGGCCTTCTGGCACAGCGTGCGGCATGCCAGGCCCCTGGCCGTGGGCTTGAATTGCGCGCTGGGCGCAGCGCTGATGCGGCCCTACATCCAGGAGCTGGCGCGTGTGGCCGGTGATACGTTCATCAGCTGCTATCCCAATGCGGGGCTGCCCAACCCGATGAGCGAGACGGGGTTTGACGAAACCCCGGCCGACACCTCGCGGCTGTTGCATGAATTTGCGGCAGAGGGTCTGGTGAATATCGTGGGTGGCTGCTGCGGCACGACGCCGGAACACATCAGCGCGATCAGGGAAGCGGTGGTGCCACTTGCTGCGCGCAGCTTGAAGCGGGAATTCTTCTACAGGGAAGCTGCTTGAGGAGATAGCGGGGCGTCGAGAGTTTCTTCATGGGCGCTCAGGGTAGTGCCATGGGGGCCGGAGCAAAATTTCAACGGGGCTCCGCGCGCCCCGGTCAGATCACTGCCCTGAATTTTGATCCGACCCCAAAACTGCTCCCCGCGCCTTGAGCCGCCCAACTCAATGCATCAGCTTTTCAATTTCCTGCTGCATCGCCTGGGTGAGCTGCGCATAAAGCTTCAGCTTGTCAGCACTCTCTCGCATGCGGTTGGCAATCCGGATGGACACCGCCAGCATCAGCTTCGCCGCAGTGCGCGGATCGTCATCGAGCAACTGCGTCAAAGCCGAGCGTGTCAGGACGGCGCAGCGGACGTCGCTGATCGTGGTGCAGGACGCAGAGCGCGGCTCGCCGTCCAGCAGGCCCATCTCGCCTATGAGATTGCCAGGCCCGAGCACTGTCACGGTAATCGCCTCGGTGCGGCTGACAACGATGGACTCAATCGTGACCTCTCCGTCCAGCAGGAGCACCATGAATCCAGTGTCCATGGTGTCGCCCTCCTTGATGAAGGTCGTGCCGTCGGCGTACTTGCGCGGTTGCATGTAGCTCACCACCACGCGTGCTTCCTCGTAGGTCAGCTGCATCAGCGCCGTAGGAGCGGTAAGCATGTTCGCTGCCGTCTCTGCGCTGCTGGAGCCTTCAATGGCCCGCATGCGCTGGTGCGGCTCCGCCGGCTCGGAAGACCCGTCCGGCTTTTTCCCGAATAGCTTGTTGAACATGGACAAATAAGAGGCGGGACACGCCACTGACTCAGTAGGGAACTAAAATCATGGTAACTCAAGGAGCGTTGCAACGAAATGCCGGAAAACCGCAGATCGTCAGGCTTGGGTGACTCAACGACGCTCGCCGAACCGGTTGCTGGCTGCAGGCCAGAACACACCTCAAGGTGAGCCATGTCAAGTAACGCAAATTCCGTCAATTCCGCTGCCAGGACACCGTCCTCTCAGGACGTGCCCCCCATGAAGCTGTCAGGCCTGGAGCCTGTCAACATCGGCGCTGATTCGCTCTTCGTCAATATCGGCGAGCGCACCAACGTCACCGGCTCCAAGGCCTTCGCCCGCATGATCCTCAATGGCGAGTTCGAGCAGGCGCTGGCCGTGGCCCGCCAGCAGGTGGAAAACGGCGCCCAGGTGATCGACATCAACATGGACGAAGCCATGCTGGACAGCAAGGCCGCCATGGTGCGGTTTCTGAACCTCATCGCCAGCGAGCCCGACATTTCGCGCGTGCCCATCATGGTGGACTCGTCCAAGTGGGAGGTGATTGAAGCGGGGCTGCGCTGCATCCAGGGCAAAGGCATCGTCAACTCGATTTCGATGAAGGAAGGGCTGGATGCCTTCAGGCACCAGGCCAGGCTGGTGCGCCGTTACGGCGCAGCCGCCGTCGTGATGGCCTTTGACGAAAAGGGCCAGGCCGACACCTACAAACGCAAGATCGAGATTTGCGAGCGGGCCTACCGCGTGCTGGTCGACGAGCTCGACTTCCCGCCGGAAGACATCATTTTCGACCCCAACATCTTTGCCATTGCCACCGGCATCGACGAACACAACAACTACGCGGTGGACTTCATCAACGCCACCCGCTGGATCAAGGAGAACCTGCCGGGCGCCAAGGTCTCGGGCGGGGTGAGCAATGTGTCGTTCAGCTTTCGCGGCAACGACCCGGTGCGCGAGGCGATCCACACCGTGTTCCTTTATCACGCGATCAAGGCCGGCATGGATATGGGCATCGTCAACGCCGGCATGGTGGGCGTGTATGACGACCTGGAGCCCGAGCTGCGCGAGCGTGTGGAAGACGTGGTGCTCAACCGCAGGGCCGACGCGGGTGAGCGCCTGATCGAGGTCGCCGAATCTGCCAAGGGCGCAGCCAAGGACGACAGCAAGCGCAATGAATGGCGCGGCGGTACGGTGGAGCAGCGCCTCTCGCACGCGCTGGTGCACGGCATCACTGAGCACATCGTCACGGACACGGAGGAGATGTACCAGATCGTGCTGGCACGCGGCGGCCGTCCGCTGCATGTGATTGAAGGCCCGCTGATGGACGGCATGAACATCGTGGGCGACCTGTTCAGCCAGGGCAAGATGTTCCTGCCGCAGGTGGTCAAGTCCGCGCGGGTGATGAAGTCCGCCGTGGCCCACCTCATCCCCTACATCGAGGAAGAAAAGCGGCTGCAGGCCGAGGCCGGTGAAGACGTCAAGGCCAGGGGCAAGATCATCATCGCCACAGTGAAGGGCGATGTGCACGACATCGGCAAGAACATCGTCACCGTCGTGCTCCAGTGCAACAACTTCGAGGTGGTCAACATGGGCGTGATGGTGCCCTGCCACGAAATCCTGGCGCGCGCCAAGGTCGAGGGTGCGGACATCGTCGGCCTGTCGGGCCTGATCACGCCCAGCCTGGAAGAGATGCAGTACGTGGCCGGCGAAATGCAGAAAGACGACCACTTCCGCCTGCGCAAG